>NZ_NOLI01000110.1:0-26544 GCF_002245975.1 Nostoc sp. 'Peltigera membranacea cyanobiont' 213
TTAATATATACTGAAACGTCTTGTGCTTGAAAACAAGGTACAACATGAAATTCCAAAGAATTTTAGCTAACTTTCCTTTCGGCAAACAGTCAGCAATCAAGACGCTCGTTCCTCTTCTCCCCCCAAAGCTAAGAACCACATCAGCATTAATCATGAACTTTCAGAGGAATATCTAAAGAGATAGTAAGGAATTTATAAATTTAGGTTGTGCTAGCTTAGAAATTGAACTATGGAGCTAGTTTAGCTGCTTTATTAACTATTTAGGTAGATTTTTTATTGATACAGCAATCAGCATTATATGAACCAGTTTCTAGCTTTGGTATTCTGTACTTGAATTGAACAAAGTAAGCGATCGCGCTCATCAGTTCAATTTGTATTGGGCATTTCTCCCGTTGGCAAAGAACGAATTAACTCCCGAATAAAGTCTGTTGCTGGTCTTCCTGTCATTGAGCAGTATTTTTCTAATATTTCTGCTTCACCTGATGTCAGATTTATTGTTATTCGTTTAACAGCCCATTTTTTATTCACTGGTTAAATTAACTTGACTTGAAACTATTCTTATGGTATCAATCACTCAAACTGTTATGACAATGATAAATGTAAGGATATTAGCCTCAAGAAGCTGTGAAGTAAACGCTGCAAACTTTGAAACCGTAGTGAAGAGTCTAAATAGAGTATAATGTATGAATTTTAGGTGATTTAGAAGTAAATATTATGAATATAACATCAATATTATTGCTTTAGTTATAGTTTTGGTTTGCCAGAATATACAGATATTAAACGCTGCTTAACTAAGTAATCAATTTGATAAATAAGCGCTCCTTGAATTAACCATATAATCCCAAATATTACTATAATCTGCTGCTCAAACTGGGTGTAAGTTTCAGGAGGTTTTGTATAACTCAGATGAAATACAGGTAAAATTATAGTGCAAACTAAACAAGTAACCAAAGTAGATAAGATAATTACAAGCCAGCCGTATAGACCTTCCCACCAACTCATTAATTTTGGTATTATCCCTGTTACAATCCCTATTTCTGGTGCTTGAATTTCTGAAATAAAACGGCTGAAGAACAAATGTAAATAGTGATGCGTAAAAGCAATAACGGCAATTGGAGACAGGAGAGTTATTATCACAAATATAGCCAGTAACTCTGGGCTATTTGCAAACTTAGCAACATCATATCCTAATTTTATTGAAATTTCAGCTACAAATCCAATTACTCTCAGGAATATCATTAAAATAAAGGATTTTAACCAGCAACTAGGATATGGTAGATATGTAGGCCAATGAGACTTTCGCCGTTTTTGTTCTCCATTGTCTACAATATTTGGTTTATTCATAGTATGAAAATAAAAACAATGTTCTATGTTTAGTATTCCCGTTTTACAATTAAAAACATCACTTGTAATGTGCTGTTTATTCTGACTAGTAGATAAGCCTATTTAGGTTTTACTTAAAAAATAAAGTAGCAACACTTAACTGCTAGAATTATGACGTTTAAGGAGTTTTGGCTTAGGCGTTGGGGTCGTATTTTCGGGAATCTGATAATTAGCCACAGCAGAGGCGATCGCCTGTATTTGCTGTTCGCTCAAACACTCAGGACAGCTACCCATTGCTTGCAGTAGTGCAGGTACACCTTGAAAAACTTGTACTGAGCAATTGTTAACTCCCAACCATTTAGCGATAGGGAAGACCACAGGAGCATAAACGCAATTATTAGGGAGAGCGGGAACTACAGAAACTATCCATTGAGCAAACATCTGTTGATGGTAAGCACTTTGAGACGTTGGACTATGAGTTATTGCCACCCAATTACTGCCTTCTCGACGTTTCCACTTATCGTTGTATGCTGTAAATGAACCCTTCCAAGTTTTGATTTCCAATAAGAAAATGCCTTTTGTACCTATAAGTAAGTGGTCTATCTCGGTTAAACCACCGGAGTTATTAGTAGGAATTAGAGCATTATTGAACATAACCCAAGTATCAGGAAAGTATTGCAATATGGCTGAAATTCCCCATTCACCCATGCTGCCTTTGAGTTGATTTTTGGCTTGCTTAAATTCATAAACGAATGAAGCTAATCCACTTAATGTACTGTCACCTAAAGCTTGGTGAATTTCTTGGCGTACAGCAGACTTTTTAGCAGTTATTTTTTCTTGGAATACTGCTCTTAACTTTAGCGACTGTTGCAGAGTTTTCATAACCAGTTTTCTAATGAACTTGAACGGAATTTTGAGCAGGTTTTGTCTGCATAGTGCTGGACGTATTTAGCTTACGAGATAATGCCAGCACACCCATAGCAAACTGCTGATATACTTCTGGTGGCTTATCCATGAAAATAACAATTGAGTTGCGGTGACTGTGAATTGCTAAATACCGATTTTTATTGGTAATTGCATATACGATTAGAGCAACACCTAAACCAATAATAATTAAGCCGCCTAAAGGCTATCAAGAAACTGCTATCAAGTTTAAAACTGTGATGAAGTAATTGAATAGTTTCTTGAGTATAAAGCTTAGATAATTTTAAAACAAGAACTGTGAATGGGATATAAGGTAAATCATTTTACTTTGTTAAGCAGACAGTAGAAACACATAATAATTAACAGCTTATGAATAATATGTCTAGCAGCAATATTGAGCCAAACTAAATTAAGCCAGGAACAGCAAAGATTCTAGTGAACCGCGATCGCTCTTACTTCAAATTTAACGATTGAATAAAAGATGCGCCCTTAGACTTTAGTTCCTCAGATGATGGTAGTAATGCTAGAGCTTCAACCGCTTGACTATCTTTGATACAAAGTAAACTTCTTTGATACATTAACTTACTGTTAATATTTATACTATTTTTCTTACTTTCTGCTTGTAATGAAGGGCTGGGAACTCCTGTTAAGGTAAAATCTAAACATTTATATCCATTCTTCATAACAGAAGTTTCAGATATCTTTTTACCGTTCACAAAGTTAGACTCATTTGCAGATTCGCTAAGAGCCTGTAAAATTTTTGGAATTTTTTCAGGAGCTATTTTTTTAGCAAAGGTTGATTGAGCTACAGTATATGCAGATTCACCTTTTATAGCTGTCCATGTGCGGGTTGTTATGCCTTTAAGTGGAGTATTAACCTCCTCTACAACAGAACCCGGCATCAAAATGCTGAAGTTCCCTTCTTTAGGAGTAAGTACTTGGCCTTGAGATGATGCAGGAGCGCAAGCCGATAAAGCAAATATGCCCAAGTAAGTTATTATCTGAAAAAATTTATCAGCATTACTCAGTAAATTCATAGTCATTTTAAAAAATTAAGTTTATTCCTCGATTTACCTTTTGTAGCCAAAATAAATCAACAGCTTGCTTTAAGTTAATAAGAGGATAAGCTATCGCTACCCTTTCAACTCATGCACACGCTGCCATTCCTGCTGAGTAATCTTGTAATTGGTAGCATTGGGCTGACGAATCACAGAAAGATTTTTCAGCACAGGGTCTTATTTCAAGTTTTCCCATAGCAGTAGCTTTTCTAACATCTCAATTGTCAAGTGAATCTTGACGCAACTTTTCAAACGATCACAGATAATGTAAATGCAACGCCAGGTATTAAATCGGCTTTGGATCAGGGCAAACGCACGGTTGTTTACCAGACCCTTACTGAATAAGGGAGCTTGCTCAAAAAACAGGCTAAATTATAAAATACCCAAACCCAACCCAAGTCTTAGAGGATTTTTATACTTTAGATGTGTTTACCTTGGGCTTTGGGTAGCCTTTGGAAAATTCTCTATGACTGCGATCGCATCAATTCTCCCTTGCTTTTCCTTAATAAAATTTTTTATAAAGCGGCTTAGTTACGTAATACCACTAGTTGCATTGTACTCAAGCGTACTTTAAAACGGAATAGACTTGTGAGCATCAACTTGCTTGCTCAAAGGTATTAATAAGTAATAATTACTATTTTTACTTATTAATCTGCTGCCAAATTTTCAATACTAATATAGGCTAACAATGGCACAAACTATGAACCATTCACCTGGTTCAATAGTCACCTGTCGCAGTCGGCAATGGGTGATACTACCTTCAGAAAATCAAGATGTTATTCGTCTACGACCGCTTTCAGGCAATGAAGATGAAATTGCTGGTATCTACCAAAAGCTTTTAGAAGAAGAGCTAGAGAAGATTGAATCAGCTACATTTCCTCTTCCTCAAGCTACTAGCGTACAAGATCATGCAGCCGCACTTTTGCTTATGGATGCTGCACGTCTTTTACTCCGTAGCGGTGCAGGGCCTTTTCGTTGTTTAGGACGATTGTCATTGCGTCCCCGTCCTTACCAGTTAGTTCCTTTATTGATGGCACTAAAGTTAGAGACGGTAAAACTGCTTGTAGCTGATGACGTGGGTATTGGTAAGACCATCGAAGCTGGATTGATAGCTCGTGAATTGCTAGACCGAGGTGAGGTGAAGCGAATTGCAGTACTGTGTCCACCACACTTATGCGATCAATGGCAGCAGGAATTAAGTGAAAAGTTTCATATTGATGCGGTGGTAGTACGTTCTGGCACAGCTTCCAAATTAGAGCGAAACATACCTAATAATGACAGTGTTTTTAGTTATTATCGCCACCTGATTGTTAGCTTGGACTATGCCAAGGCAGAGCGTCGTCGTGCTAGTTTTATAACTCACTGCCCTGACTTAGTAATTGTGGATGAAGCACATACTTGCGCCCGTCCAAATAAAACCACTACATCCCAGCAGCAGCGACACCAGCTAATTACAGAAATTGCCCAAAAACAAGAACAGCATTTACTGTTACTTACAGCTACTCCTCACAGTGGGATTGAAGAATCTTTTCTCTCACTTTTAGGTTGGCTGAAGCCGGAGTTTGAGCATTTCAATCTCAATAGCTTAACTGACAAACAACGCGACCACTTAGCCAATCATTTCGTTCAGCGCAGACGGGCAGATGTCAAACTTTGGTTAGGGAATGAAACTCCTTTTCCTGAACGAGAGTCAAGCGAGGAATCATATAACTTATCGAAAGAGTACAAAGAACTATTTGATGAAGTCTATAATTTTGCCCGTGGTCTAGTGAAAACGACTACGGCGGACATGAGCCATGCTCAACGTCGGGGAAGATACTGGTCGGCTTTGGCTTTGATCCGTTGTGTCATGTCTTCGCCTGCGGCTGCGATCGCTACATTAAATCGCCAAGTTAGTAAATCGGGCGAACGCTTACTGGCTGATTTAGACGAAAATTTGATGAGTTCTTATGTCCACGATCCCACAGAGCAAGAACAAGCGGTTGATGCATCGCCAACTGTGGTGATAGAACAGGGACAGCAGAGTTACAAAGACGCAGACAAACGTAAACTTAAAGCTTTTGTGCAAGCAGCAGAGAAGTTGCAAGGTGGCAAAGACCAAAAGCTGCAATCGTGCATTGCTACGGTAGAATCTCTGCTCAAAGACCAGATGAACCCGATTGTCTGGTGTCGCTATATTGCGACAGCAAACTATGTAGCTGATGCTCTCAGGCAAAAATTAGAGAAAAAAGGTAGTCAGATCCGTGTAATTGCGATTACTGGAGAACTTTCTGAAGATGAGCGGGAAACTCGACTAGAAGAGTTAAAATCTTATCCTCAAAGAGTGCTAGTTGCTACAGACTGTTTGAGTGAAGGGGTAAATCTGCAAACGCACTTTAGTGCAGTAATTCACTACGATTTACCCTGGAATCCTAACCGGTTAGAACAACGCGAAGGACGTATTGACCGCTACGGGCAAACAGCAACTAAGGTAAAAGCCTGCTTGCTTTATGGTCGAGATAATCCTGTTGATGGTGCAGTTCTCGATGTTCTGATTCGCAAAGCTGTGCAGATTCACAAGTCTTTAGGGATTACTGTTCCCGTACCAATGGAAAGTACTACTGTAGCGGAAGCAGTATTTAAATCCCTTTTTGAGCGTACTACTGAAGTTATTCAGTTATCGCTGTTTGAGTTTCAAGAAGAATCTGCGGTTGATAAAGTTCATAAGAATTGGGACAAGGCAGTAGAACGTGAAAAAACCAATCGGACTCGCTTTGCTCAACGTGCCATTAAGCCTGAGCAAGTAGAACAGGAATTAATTGACTCAGACCAGATTTTAGGGAATGAACAGGATGTAGAGCGATTTGTTCTCTCGGCTTGCGATCGCATATCTTGTTCTTTAATTAAGAAAAAGCAGGGATGGTTACTTTCCCAACCACCGGATTTTCTCAAGTCAACTTTAGGGGATAAGTCGCGTTTACTCTCTTTTACCACCCCAACACCAGAGGGCGTGGAATACGTAGGCCGAAATCACCCTTTAGTAGAAGGCTTGTCACGGTACATCTTAGAAGATGCACTCTCCCATACAAATGAACCGATCGCAGCACGATGCGGCTTTACTACAACTAATGCGGTACAAAAGCGCACAACTTTGCTGCTGGTAAGGTTACGGCATTTGTTAGACAGTTCTAAACGTACTACAGAAACGCGAAATACCACATCTCTACTAGCGGAAGAATGCGCGGTTATTGGCTTTACAGGTTCGCCCTCTAGCCCTAGCTGGTTGACGCAGTTGGAAGCAACATCACTACTGCAACAAGCAAAGCCAGTCAGCGATGTCGGTAAAGCTATTAAGCAGGTAGAAATTAGTGAGTTACTCCAAAGGCTAGAAGAACTCCAGCCAGATTTGGAAAAGTTTGCCAGAGAAAGAGCAGAAGAACTTTTACAAAGCCATAGACGCGTCAGAACAATGACCCAAGAAGGTCGAATTCGCGTCACCCCCCAATTGCCGATGGATGTTCTCGGCATTTTTATTCTGCAACCCGGACGTAAGTAAAAGGCTGGTTGTCCTGCAACTGTGCTGCTAGCAGCTATTAATTTTTTATTTTTAATTCTCCAGATATGAAAACTACATTAACTGCGCTTCAAATCGAAGGAAATTTACTAGCTCCAGATATGACTGCCCAAATGCTAGAAGGCAGAATCAAAGGACAATTACCAGAAGACTTTGGTTTTAATAAAACTGATAAATTAGCAGATGAAATTGCTACTGCTTGGGGTGATGCTAAAGCATACTGGGCAGCATTTCAACGCGCATTGGCAAGGCTCGATGAAAATAACTCGGCTACTACAATTACCCGTGAACTTTGGACAGTGCCATTACTGCAAAGTCTAGGTTATGAACCTGTATACACTGCAACTGCCGAAGTGGTAGAGGAAAAAACTTATGCGATTTCTCACCGTGCGGAAGCAGGAGAAAATAAGCCACCTATCCACATTATTGGTTGTCGGCTAGAAATCGATAAACGTCCTCCTAGTGGCACACCCAGGTTATCAGCACACGCACTGGTGCAAGAGTATCTTAACAAGACAGAGCATCTGTGGGCGATCGCAACCAATGGCTTCCGTTGGCGGTTACTGCGTGACTCTTCCTTGATGACTCGTCTTACTTATATCGAATTTGACTTAGAGCAGATTCTCTGTGGCGAGAACTTTGCTGAGTTTGGGCTATTCTATCGGTTGTTTCACCGTTCCCGCTTACCTGAAGGTATGGATGATGCGGATAAGTGCTTGCTGGAATATTACCACCAAGAAGCACTGCAACAGGGGGGACGGGTACGTGAAAAACTACGGGATGGGGTTGAAAAAGCCTTAATTCAGCTAGGTAATGGCTTTATTCAACATCCGCAAAACGAACGGCTGCGTCAAAAACTTGGAATTATCCCCAATTATGAAGCAGAAGTTACAAATTACGAATTCTATCGCCAATTGTTGCGATTAATTTATCGCTTGCTGTTTTTAATGGTGGCAGAATCTCGCAATTTATTATTAATTGGAGAAGACTTAGAGAAAACGCGAATCTACCGAGAATATTACAGTATTGAACGCTTGCGAGAGTTAGCCGAACGTCCTCATTGGCGACGGGAAGGTTTTCAAGATTTATGGCAAGGTTTGTGGGTAACTTTCTTGCTGTTTGATGAAAACTGGCGCGGTGAAGTACTAGGTTTGTCTCCCCTCAATGGAGATTTATTTGGTTCGGGTACTCTTTCAGCTTTAGATAATTGTGCAATTGATAATTATGATTTACTGATAGCACTTCGTCAGCTATCGTTATACCAAGACAAGGGACAACTACGGCGGGTTAATTATGAGTATTTAGACGTAGAAGAACTAGGAAGTGTGTATGAAAGTTTACTTGATTTTCATCCACAAGTAATTTTGCATCAAGGGATATATGAATTTGCTTTAGTTTTTGGCAGCGACAGGAAAACTACTGGCTCTTATTATACTCCGCCACAGCTTGTACAACAACTGATAAAAACTGCACTTGTACCAGTAATTGAAGAAAAACTTCGCAGTATAAAACAGCAGCTAGGCAATTCAGAAAACAATCAAGAATTAGAAAAAGCACTTCTTAGTTTAAAGGTATGTGACCCTGCTTGTGGTTCAGGTCATTTTCTTTTAGCAGCAGCAAGGCGTATTGGTAAAGAATTAGCCAAAGTCCGTACAGGTGAAGGAGAGCCTGGAATTGAACCTTTAAAATTAGCAATTCGAGATGTTATTCAAAATTGTATTTATGGGGTGGATTTAAACCCGTTAGCAGTGGATTTATGCAAGGTTGCGTTATGGATTGAAGGATTTCCTGGTAAGTTACCACTTAGCTTTTTAGACCACAGAATTAAATGTGGTAATTCCTTGGTTGGAGTATTAGATATTAGTTGCCTAGATGAAGGAATACCCGATGAAGCGTTTAAAGCTGTAACTGGGGATGATAAACCATTAGCAACACAGCTTAAAAAGCGAAATAAGAAAGAACGGGAAAATAAAGATCAACTATCAATTTATGAAAAGTTAGCAACTGATAATATAGATTATGCAGAAATGTGGCGAGAATTGGGGGTAATTCCTGAGACGACACCACAAGAAGTTAGAAGTAAACAAAAGAAATATAAAGAGAATCTACAAGAACCTAATTGGTGGCTCAAGTTTTCTGCCTGTAACTTATGGACAGCAGCATTTTTTATGCCGCTAACTGAACATGATTTGCAGTTACTACCAACAACCGAAGCATTAAATCGGTTAGAGCGCGAAAAAGTAGAAAAAATTTATAAATCAGACAATAGTTACAAATTACGTATTACGAACTACGAATTAAATAACATTGTAAATGCAGCAAATAAATTAGCTGAGGAGAAGCATTTTTTCCACTGGTGCATCGAATTTCCTGATATTTTTCCAGAAAATAAGGGGAAATGGGGATTTGATTGTGTTTTGGGTAATCCACCTTGGGAATTACTTCAAATAGCTGAAAAAGAGTTTTTTGCTTCTCGAAGTGCGGAAATTGCTAACGCTATAAATAAAGCAGCACGAGAGAAGTTGATTAAGGAACTACCCAAGGGAAATCCTGAGTTAGCACAAGCTTTTGAAGAAATCAAACATGATGCTGATGCCCAAAACAAGTTTATCCGTGAATCCGGTAGATTTTCTTTAACTGCTGTCGGAAAAATTAATACTTATGCCGTATTCGCTGAAACTACGAGAAAATTAATCTCGCCTGATGGAAGGGTAGGTGTTATTGTTCCTACAGGAATTGCAACTGATGCAACTACATCAGGTTTTTTCCGTAATTTAGTGGAGTCTTCAACACTTAAAAGTATAACCGGATTTAAAAATGAGAGGTTCATTTTTACTGGAATTGAACATGTAGTTACTTTTTGTATTGTTATCCTTGGAGGTTCAAAAGCTAATTTTAATGAGATGAATTTTTCTTGGCTTGCTTATACTTTCTCTGAAGCAAATGACCCGAAAAGGCAATTTAATCTTGATAATTATGAATTTAGCTTATTAAACCCTAACACTTTTACTTGTCCAGTATTTCGCACTGGCACTGATGCAGAATTAACAAAAAAAATTTATCAGCGTGTTCCTGTTTTGGAAAATGAGAAAAGCGGGAGTAATCCTTGGGGTATTTCATTTATGCAAGGATTGTTTAATATGTCAACCGATAGCTATTTGTTTAAAAATCAAGCGGGTAATGGTTTAGTTCCACTCTATGAAGCGAAGATGTTTCACCAGTTTGATCACCGTTACTCAACCTATGAAGATGCAACACAAGCACAGCTTAATGTCGGAATATTGCCTAAACCATTAGAAGAAGTAAAGCAAAATCCACATTTTGCTGTTCAGCCGCGTTATTGGGTGAGTCGAGTTGATCTGAAAAATCGTTTAGCTGAAAAGTGGAATAAAGATTGGCTTTTGGGTTTTAGAAGTATTTGTAGGTCAACTGATGAACGTACTGCTATTTTTAGTGTATTACCTAAAATTGCTATAGGACATAAAGCACCACTTGTTTTGATTAATAATAAAAAAATTATCTCATTAATTGGTTGCCTCTTAGCTAATTTAAATTCGTTAGTATTTGATTTCGTAACTAGACAAAAAATGGGTGGAACTGACTTTAGTTATTTCATCCTAAAACAACTCCCCGTTCTTCCCCCAGAATTATACACCGCAGAAGATATCAAATTTATTAGCGATCGCGTACTCGAATTAGTCTACACCGCCTGGGATATGCAACCCTTCGCCAATGATATGGGATACGACGGCAAACCCTTCATTTGGAACCCTAACAGACGCGCATTATTAAGAGCAGAATTAGACGCATATTACGCCAAACTTTACGGACTCACCCGTGATGAACTGCGATATATCGTAGACCCTACTGATGTCTATGGTGCAGACTTCCCCAGCGAAACATTCCGCGTGTTGAAGAATAACGAAATGAAGCAGTTTGGTGAATACCGCACACAAAGATTAGTTTTGGAGGCATGGGATAGAATGTTTGATACCTAAATTAAACCTGATTATTCTTACAGCAGATTGTATATAAACCAAGTACAAAATCTAGAATCAAAACTAGATACTTAGCCTATTTTACTCAAGACTTCTGAAGTTTGCTGTAATTAAGACGCATATTAGATTTTATTCAATTTCTTCTTAATAAAATTAGATTGGTAAGCAATGAAAGTATTAGCAATTGTTGGTATGCCTGGTTCTGGTAAAAGTACAGTAACAGAATATTTTAAAAATCATAACTTGCCTGTATTAAGCTTTGGAGACTTAATCAGAGAAGAAATCTTAAAACGCGGACTAGAAATTACGCCCCTGACAGAGCCAATAGTTAGAGAAGAAATCAGAACTCAGTATGGAATGGATGCTTGTGTAAAACTGTCTTTACCTTGGATTCAAGCTAAATTGATGAAAAATTCTTTTGTTATCATTGATGGCATAAGAAGCTTTAGTGAATATAAATCTCTGAAAAAAGAGTTCGGTGATAAATTAGTAGTCTTAGCTTTATTTACTTCCAAGCATATCCGTTATAAACGCCTAGCTTCTAGAACAATAAGACCATTTAAAAGAGATGAAGCTGAAGCACGAGATTATAGAGAAATTGAGAAAATCGAACTAGGTGGAACTATAGCTATAGCAGATTTTATGATTATTAATGATGGTCTATCAGAAGAATTATTTCACAAAGTGGAAACTTTACTCACTAATTTAGTTACAAAAGTTTCTTAATTTAACAAATCTAAACAGCTACTAAACACTCAAAAAATCAAACAATAGGTAAAATAATGGATTTACTTTTAGTTAATATCCCAATCGATTTAGGTAAAAAACCCTATGATTTAGCTTTTTCCTTTTTAAAAAGGCTGAATTTTGGCATTTTAGTAATCGCCTCTTATATGACAGAGAGAGGATTTAATGTTGGTATTTTTGACCCTCAATCCCATCCTGAAGAAGATTGTTTAATAAAACTTTTACAAGAAATTGAACAGACTTCGCCTCAAGTGATTGGTTTATCTTGCGTCAGTGGTTTTAGTTATCCTCCTTGCCTAAAAATAGCTAGCACAATTCGCAAGAGATTTCCATCTATTCCTATAATTGTTGGTGGGAAAGATCATGTTGGACAAATTGCAGAAACAGTATTATTGGAATGTTCAGCGATAGATATAGTAGTGAGAGGTGAAGGTGAGGAGATTTTGTGTCAACTTGTTGAGCATATTACTAACAAAAAGCCTCTTGATACAATTAATAATATTGTTTATCGTGATCTTGATGGAGAGATTTGCTCAACTCATTATGATTTAGCTTTTAATCCTCAAAAAATGACTCGACTTAACTATAGCCTCTATCCAAATTTTCAGACATTTGCACCAAGTTTGGAAGTTGGTAGAGGTTGTACTTTCGGCTGTGAATTCTGTGTTTCTGCAAAAACTGGAGTGCGTAAAAAGGACATACCCTCTATTATTGATGAAGCGGAATATATTACTGATATATATGGGGATAATGAAATTTGTATTTATCTAGAAACACCTATGTTTCTCATGCAAGATGAAGAAATATCCCAGTTAGCTATTCAACGTCAAGAGAGAGGTTTAAATTTTACCTGGAGAACTAGCACGCGTGTAGAATATTTAACTCCAAGCCGTCTAGAAAAATTAGCAAAAGCGGGCTGTCGAATTTTGGATTTAGGATTAGAAAGTGCTTCTTTTGATATTCTTCTCCGAATGGGTAAAACTCGCGATCCCCAAAGGTATCTTGACAGAGCATCTGAAATACTGCGTGCTGCCTATGACCTTGGTATTATGATCAAGCTCAATATTCTTTTTTATATAGGAGATACTTTAGAAACAATAGCAACAACATTTTCTTATCTTACTAAGAATATACCCTATGTCACTAGTGTTTCAGCATATCCTCTTTTACTGTATCCTGGTTCATCTTTAGAAGGGGGAATAAAAGAAGAAGTTAAGCGTTATGGAGGAAATATTATTACAGATGCAGTTTGGCAGTCAAGACATCTATGGCCTATTAACCCTAGTTCGGAATTAACCTATGATTCTCTCCAAGAGCTAGGAGTTTTGTTTGCTAAATCTTTTCAGACTATCGACACTTTCTATACTCAAAAGCGATATGGTTATTTTTCTCCAAAAATTTCCTACACCGAATTTGTCGATGCTGCTATTAATTTTGGTATTGATTCTTTACCTTTTTCCAAAGATTTGAAAGAAACGGAATCAAATAGGCAAGTACTTTGGGATTACTTAAAAGCTGGAATGTAAAACATGAGACTAATCGCTATTTGAGGCAGTTTTTATATTAATATATTAGCTTTTAATTATGAAAATCCCGGTCAAACTACAAGAATTAATCAAACAGCCAGAACCAGCTATTTTATCTATTAGTTCCCTCATCGGACAAAGATTAGCATTAGTTGATTGTACAAATATTGTTTCTATCACCTCTGAACAACTAAACCTAATTTTCACCCATGTTCCCCAAGAATGGGATGATGCAGAACTAACAGAGATTTTTGACACTAACACCCTAACAGACACCTTTGCCAACCAACTTTACCAATACATTGACCATCGCTTAGGACACATTCCCACACAACAAAAAGGCACGTCGTCCCAATTATCAATTCCTGATTCCCTTGATATCTTTAACTTCCGCAACGAGGTAATAGGCGACTACCGCCGCTATATTGAAAGCTTCCTCAAAATCCGCGATCGCAAAGTCAAAGAATTTGTAGACGCAGAATTAGACAAGGGGCAACTCTGGACTGACCCCCTAGTTCAACTCAATCCCAGTTACAAAAAAGGTGCAACAGTTAAAGAGTTAGTACAACAGCAAACGCTTCATCCAGACTGCGAGAAATACTTCTACAAAAAAGACGGCACACCCTTTACTTTCCACTACCACCAAAAGCAAGCATTTGAAACCGCACAGCGCCAAGAACCTTACGTTGTTACCACAGGTACAGGTTCCGGTAAAAGCATGACTTACGTCGTGCCTATCTTTGATGATTTACTGCGTCATCCTGAAATTTTAGGAGTCAGGGCAATATTGGTTTATCCGATGAATGCCTTAATTAACTCCCAAAAAGAAGAACTCGACAAATTTTTACGCCAAGTTCCGAATACTCATATTCGTGTTGAAAAATACACCGGGCAAGAAAGTTTAACCAGGAAAACCGAAATTCAAAACAACCCACCCCATATTTTACTCACCAACTACGTGATGCTAGAGTTAATGCTCTCACGCACTCACGAAAATAAACTGGTAGAGTCTCCCAATTTAAAATTCCTGATACTGGATGAATTACACACCTATCGGGGACGACAAGGTGCAGACGTTGCCATATTGATCCGCAAACTCCGTCAGCGTAGCAAAAGTAATGACGAATTACTCTGCATTGGCACAAGTGCCACCATGTCAACGGTCGGTTCCCGCGAACAACGCCGCCAAGTTGTGGCAGATGTCGCTAGTAAATTATTTGGCGTGGAAATTAAACCCAACAATGTCATTGATGAAACCCTAGAACGTTCTATCCAACGCGCTGAACCTACTATTGAACAACTGTGCCAAGGAATCTTGGCAGGTTTACCAACCGAGTTAGAACAAACACTAATAGAATTCCGAAACCACTCCTTGAGCCACTGGATCGAGATGAACTTCGGTTTAGAAGAAAGAGAAGGACATCTCGTTCGCCGTCAACCCATCAGCTTAGAAACAGGTGCAACCAAACTTGCCGAACAAACCCAGCTTCTAGAGGAAACTTGTCTAACAGTCCTCAAACAGATGTTCCTGTGGGGAAGTAAAACTAATGGACTTGCCTTTCGCCTACATCAGTTTATTTCCCAAGGGGGAAGCGTTTACGCCACTATTGAAAATCGAGACAAACGCCATTTAACCCTTGAAGGTCAATATACAACCACCGACAACCGCCTGCTTTATCCCCTCGTTTTTTGCCGGGAATGCGGACAAGATTATTATGTCGTTCGCTACGATGCGGATAAGCATATTACCCTGCCCCAATTGCCTACTGCATTAGATATTAGTCCTGATGATGCAGATATTACCGAAGGTTATCTTACCCTTGATGAACCAGAACTTTGGGATACAAGCGATGAAGATAGACTTCCTGACTCTTGGTTTAGTGAAACTAAAAAGAAAGGACGGGTTGCCAAAAAAGACTTTGCACGGTTTATTCCTCGAAAACTCCAAATCCTACCCAATGGTAAAGTTACATCCTCCCTGTTGCAAGGAACTACTTGTTGGTTTATTCCTAAACCCTTTTTGACCTGTCTCAACTGCGGCGTACTTCATGATAAGAAGCGCAACGAATTTGCTAAACTCTCTCGCCTCAGCAGTGAAGGACGCAGTACCGCGACCACTCTACTTTGTCTTTCTACCACCAGCCGCCTCAAGCAAGTCTTTACAGGGGAGAAAGCTAAAGCTGCCAAAATCCTCAGTTTTACTGATAATCGTCAAGATGCTTCATTACAAGCAGGGCATTTCAATGATTTTGTCCAAACCAGTTTCTTACGGGCTGCACTTTTAGGCGCAATTCAAGCCAAAGGGCAACTCACCCACAGCGAATTAGCTAGTGTAGTCGTCCACTACATGGGAATTACTCAAAACGACTATGCCAAGCAACCAGCAGAATTTAGTGGCGGTAAGCGGCGCAATGAAGAAGCCTTTCGCAAACTGATTGAATATCGCCTTTACGAAGACTTGCGTCGGGGATGGCGCATCGTCCAACCCAACCTCGAACAGTGCGGACTGTTAGTGATTGAATATAATGGACTACAAGAAGACTGTGCTGACAACAACCTTTGGCAAAAACACCGCCATCCTCTTTTACTACAAGCCACTCCGCAAGAACGTTTCATCATTACCCAAGCATTCCTTAACCATCTGAGGCGAGAATTGGCAATTGATGCCAAACTTTTACAACCAGACCAGAAAGATTCACTCAAAAGCGAAGTTATTCAAGCTCTTAAAGAACCTTGGGTATTCGATGAAAATGAGTACTTATACTTAGCAACTTGGGCAACTATTAGCACTGGTGGTAATGAAAGAGCCAAAGTCAAACTTACTACTAGAAGTAAAATTGGACGATTTTTGCGATCGCCGAATACATGGTCGCTCCTTAGCCACCTTTTAACAGATGTAGAGTTCAATAGCTTAATCACTACTCTAATTGATGCTTTATGTGATGCTGGCTACCTAGTGCAAGAAAAATCTGAGGTGCAGCTACGCATAGACTCACTACTATGGAAAGCAACTAACCTCAAGGAAATCCCTACCGATCCCTTAACATCGCGTCGCTTGCAGGGTAACGATAAACCCAATATATCAGTTAACCAATTTTTCCAAGGTTTCTACCAAACCAATGCCTTGCAAATCCAAACAATGGAAGGGCGAGAACATACCGGACAGGTAAGCAACAAAGACCGTCAAGAACGGGAAGAAAAATTCCGTCAAGGACAATTAGCTGCATTGTTTTGTTCTCCGACAATGGAATTAGGTATCGACATTTCCGACCTTAGCGTTGTCCATCTCCGAAACGTTCCCCCCAGTCCTGCTAATTACGCCCAACGTAGTGGTCGTGCTGGTAGAAGTGGACAGCAAGCTTTAGTCATTACTTATGCTTCCATTGGTAGCGGTCACGATCAATACTTTTTCAAACGACAAAATCAAATGGTTGCTGGGGTAGTTGCTCCACCAAAACTAGAATTAGCCAACCAGGATTTAATTAAATCTCATGTTTACTCGATTTGGCTAGCACATACTGGGGTTTACTTGGAAGATTCCATGAATAAAATCTTGGATTTGGAATTAGAAAACTATCCCCTCAAAGACAGCATTCGCCAACAACTTACTCTAAGCCAAGCCAAATTAACCCAATGTCTGCAAGCCGCTCAGTCTATTTTCTCAGATTTTTTCTGCCAAGAGGATCTGCAAAAAGCTTCTTGGTATTCTGTAAATTGGTTACAGAATACCATCGAAAATGCTCTGAATGCTTTTGACCGTGCCTGTAAGCGTTGGCGAGATTTATATATAGAGTCAGTTAAACAGTTAGAATCTGCCCGTCGCACCATTGACCGTTTTGCTAGAGGTGATGTCACCCAAGAAGAACGCAAAAATGCCGAATCACAGTCACGAGAAGCACAACGACAAATTGATTTACTTGTAGGACACAGCCAAGGCAAGAGTAATTCCCAGTTTGAATTTTATCCCTATCGTTACTTTGCTGCCGAAGGGTTTTTACCAGGGTTCAACTTCCCTCGCCTGCCAGTCCGAGCATTTATTCCGCCTGGTGAAGGTGGTGAATTTATTTCTCGCCCCCGCTCAATGGCATTACGGGAATTTGCTCCCAATAATATCCTTTACTACGAAGGTAGTAAATTCATGGTGGCCAAAACAAAAGTTCCCGTTGGTGGCATTGAAGGCGAGTATAAACGGGTGAGTGTCTGCGCTAACTGCGGGTATTACCACGACGGCGATTTTCGTGACACTTGTGAAAACTGCGGTGCAGAAATTAAACCTGATGCTCATGGCAATGTAGCCAAATTGACTCGTGTACTACCAATGGAAACTGCGATCGCTCGTCGTCGAGAACGCATTACCTGCGACGAAGAAGAACGGCTCAAGTACGGCTACAACATCACCACTCATTTCCGCTACGCTAGCCAAAAGCGGGAATCAGCTATTGTTCAAGCTGCTGACGGTACGCCACTGTTCAAATTAACCTATGGAGCTACAGCTACCATTTGGCGAATTAACCGGGGACTGAAGAAGAATAGAGAAGAACGAGGATTTAAGCTCAATCCAACAACGGGTGTATGGGGCGACCATAAAAATCCACTGGCTCAACAGACACCCGATAGCTTGCATACCGAAGTGAATTTAATGGTTGATGATACTTGCAATATCTTGATTGTTGAGCCATTAAATGTTCCTGTTGAGGATAAAGAAGCTTTTATTGCCACCTTGCAATACACCTTAGAAACTGCAATTCAAGCCGTTTACAAATTAGAAGCTGATGAACTCGACTCAGAACGACTAGGCGAAGGCAAGTATTTACTGTTCTGGGAAGCTGCTGAAGGTGGTGCAGGTGTACTCTCTCAGCTATTAGAAAAACCAGAGGCATTTAGAAAAATTGCTGATGCAGCTTTCGACATTTGTCATTTTACACAACCTAAAGACAGTTGTATTCAAGCTTGCTATGAATGTTTGCTTTCTTACCGCAATCAATTTGACCATGCACTGATAAATCGTCATTTAATCAAACCTTGGCTTGACCTCTTACTGGAGAGCAGCGTTATTACTCAAGTCAAAGGGCTTTCTCGCGATCAGCAATATCAAAAATTGCTGGAACAGACAGACCCTAACTCTGATTTTGAGCGTGTGGTTTTGCAAGAAATTTATCAACGGGGCTACAAATTACCTGATGCTGCTCAGAAATTTATTCTAGAAGCGAACTGTAAACCAGATTTTGTTTATGAGGAGGAGGCGATCGCTATTTTCTGTGATGGTTCAGTGCATGATAGCCCTGATAAACGCCAGCAAGATAAGATTGAGCGCGATAATCTTAGGTACGAGACTGGTTATACTGTCCTTAGCTTAAGCCATAGTGAAGGTTGGCAAACTGAATTGCTTGTTTTAGCAAGTTTATAACCTAGAACAAATCCATCCACTGACCCCTAATTTTGTACAATTGCTCCCAAAGTACCCTTAACTGCACGTAAATAATCATCTGGCGATAGCAGAAGCAACATACCTCGCATTCCACCAGAAACAGTGATCTGCTCAAATAGGGTTGCTGTTTCATCAAGGTAAACTGGATAGTCTTTTTTGCTAGCTAAAGCTGTCACACCGCCACGAATGTATCCTGTTACTGGCTGAACTTCCTTGAGAGCAACTGTCTTACTATATTAATGTAAAGGAAACCGTAGAGCGATCGCTTAACCATCCTTGCATATTTTCTCTGATTTATTCTCCATCTTCCATTGCGCCTAATGCTTTGAGGGAGGCTTTTTCAACTGAGGTTAAACCTGTAACATCTGTGATGTTCATACCTTCATAGGGTCTTTCAAGCATTAAGGTTTTTAGACACTCGCCTGTATTAAAATCCCACAACTTAATTGTCTCATCTTGACTGCAACTAGCTATAGTCGTACTTAGTGGACTGATGGCAACTGACCATACTGCACCAAGATGCCCTTGTAAAGTTTTCAAACATTTCCCCGTAGTGATATCCCATAACTTGATAGTTTGGTCAGTACTGCAACTAAGCAAAATTGTAGCATCAGGGCTAAAAGCAATTGATTCGATAGATCCAGTATCTTGAGGGAAAGTTTTTATGCATTTACCTGTGCTGATATCCCATAGCTTCATTGTCCCTTCATAGCCACCACTAGCAACGATTTTCCCATTAGAGCTAAATGCAACTGAAAGTACTTCATCTGTATGACCTTGCAAAATTTGTATACATTCAGATGTACTAACATTCCATAATCTTAATGTTGAATCATCACTACAACTAACAAGTGTTTTGCCATCAGGACTGAAAGCTAATGATTGTACTGTTTTAGTGTGTCCCTCAAGAGTTTGCAAGCAATTACCGTCACTAACATTCCATAACTTTAAGGTTTTGTTAGCACTGCCGCTAGCAATGATTTTGCCATCAGGACTGAAGCAAATTGACCTAACTCGACGATTATAACTATTAATTCCTGTAATTCCTGTAAATATTTTAAGGCATTCACCTGTACTAACAGACCATAATCTAATAGTTTCATCATCACTATTACTAACAAGAATATTGCCTTGAGGATTGAAACCAACTGACCATACCCTACCAGTATGACCAAGTAAAGTTTGAAGGCATTCACCTGTACTAACAGACCATAATCTCACGGCATTATCCTGACTACCGCTAGCAAGAATTTTACCGCTAGGACTAAAGGTCACTGACCATACCCAATTGATACTATATCCCTGCAAAGTTTTGAGGCATTTACCATCAGCAGTATTCCATAATCTGACTGTTTGGTCATAACTGCCACTAACAAGTATCTGGTTGTCAGGACTAAAAGCAATTGATTCAATCGATTGAGAATGTCCTTGTAAAATTTTCAAGCATTGACCTGTGTGAACATCCCAAAACTTTACTGTCGCATCATGACCTGCGCTGGCAAGAATTTGACCATCATGACTGAAGGTTACTGACCTTACTCCATTACTATTGCTTTGTAAAGTTCTCAGACATTCACCCGTGTTGACAGACCATAAGCGTATATTATCATCATCGCTACCACTGGCAAAAATAGCACTATTTAAACTCCAAACAACTGACATTACCCTTTTTGTATGTCCTTGAAAACTTTTTAAGCATTCACCAGTTTTCACATCCCATATACGTATTGTTTGGTCATCACTAGCACTAGCAAGTATTTCTGCATTAGGATTAAAAACAACCGAAAATACCCAACTTGTGTGCCCCTCTAAAATTTTTAGACACTCACCAGTTTTCACATCCCATATACGTATTGTTCGGTCATTGCTGGCACTAGCAAGGATTTCTGCATTGGGATTAAAGACAACCGAACGAACCCAACCTGTGTGTCCCTGCAAGATTTTTAGACACTCACCAGTTTTCACATCCCATATACGTACTGTACGGTCTGTACTGCTACTAGCTAGTGTTGTACCATCGGAACTAAAGGCAACTGATAAGACCCGGAAAGTATGTGCCTTGAAATTCAAAATTTCTTTACCATCCACCACTGCCCACAAATGAATCTGTCCATTGTCATCGCTGGCTGCAAAAACTTTTCCGTCAGGGCTAAATGCTACTGAATGAATACTACCGAAGGTTTGAGTAAAAACACATTCAGCCAAATTTGCATTAGGCAATTTTACCCGCCACAAAAAAGCATTACTAAAGTCAGCCCCCTTTATCACAGATCCACTAAAATCTTTTCCTTCCAATGCCCTCTTATCAACTTTCACCGCCAACGTTGCCGCATTCCCACCAACATAACCCACCTCTTCCTCATTTTTACCACATGTCAATTCAATAACACTAATTAGAGAGTCTTTATTACCTAACATCGGCACAAGCAAATCCATTACCGCTTTAGTGAGTGATGATCGCCCCAAAGTCTCCCTCAACTTCTCCAGCGACTCACTAATAAAGTCCCTCAACAAAAGTGCGTTCCCCAAAGGGGTTTCCGCATACATCGCCTCACTACTCACTTGACGCGAAAAATAACCAGACCAAGTATAATCAACAGGCGTTGCACTGCTATCAAAACCTGACTGTGCTTTTGCTAATTCTGTAAAATCGCTAGCTAATGCCCCCAACTCAGCCGCAAATTTATACGCTACAAAAAACTCTAACAACGACCTATGCGCTGGAGTATAGTCACCATCAGCATTACGAATAAGCATCGTCTGCGCCATCATGTCGTAATGCCAGTGGTCTAAATCCTTTTCTTCTTGAACAACAGAACCAAATAAGCGGCGAATGCGTTCTGGGAACAGTCGATAATTCAGGCTCATTTGGTCAGTGGACAGCATTTCCCAGGAGAGTTCGCACAAAAAGTAAAGTTTTTCTGCTAAAGAAGTAAAAGTACGCTCCGCTTTGATGTCCCGTTCCATCTTACGCTGCACTGCATACAGATAAACCCTTGACATATCCACAGGTTTACCTGCCTCAATATCTGGCAATGCTTCTAAAATTAATTCAGTCATCACCGGGCGACGAGCTAAGTCTAATAATTGCGGATTGCCTACTACTTGTTCTACTGCTGCTGCTTCAGCTTGGTATGACAAACAGGCACGAATTTGCTCATCGTTGAATTTCTCCAGTTCCAGCACTTCAAATTGAGGTGTTTCACCAGTCAATTTTTTAGTTGATGCTTGCAGCTCTGCATTTAGTAAAGCACGTCCTTCCTTCGCCTCTGGGAAATGCTCAGTACGACAGGTGAGGATGACTTTAGCACCGGGAGCTACAACCTTCGCCAGTTCCCAAAAGTTGTTAATCATCTGTTGACGGTCAACTTTTGCTGCCATTTCGTCAAAGCCATCGAAAATGAGCAGCAACTTACCCATGCGATTGAGTTGGTCAAAAACTTCGCTGTTGATGCGGATATTGTGTTGGGTAAAAAAGAAACCTGCCAAAACATTCTCAACATTTAGTGCCTTGGCAAAGTCACGCAGGGTAATTACCAAAGGCAGACGGGGACGTTCAACGCCACGTTTTTGGGCATCGCGGTAACGTTGCAATGCAGTCCAAGCATAGTGAAAGACAAACCAAGTTTTACCTGTACCAAATTCTCCCAAAATTGAAATATGCTCTTTAGCTGGGTCATCAAGCCAAAGGTCGATATACCCATCAATCCAGCCGTCTTCTTCCTCATAACGACTCGCCCCAATCCGCCGCTTGGTAATTGGGTCAATTTCTTCTTTTGTACAAGCAAGCGGTACATATTTTGTATCAACTTTTCGGCGTTTTATTTCTGCTTCTAACCAGTCGAGATAACCATTAAAGTCAGCATCCAAGTCAATGAGTTCGTCAAATGTAAAACAGTCAAGGTGACGATTTTCTTCTTTCTTGACTTCATCTCTTGCTGCGCGGGAAATCCGACGGGTAGTCACCAGCCATCCTTCATCAGTTTTTTGTTCTTCAACTGAGGAACGCAACGCCATGACATCACTCAGTCCCACCTCTCCTGCAACGCCACGTATAAGAATACGGTCATAACTGCGACGTACTGGGATGTGAATTATCCATTCAAAATATTCTTCCGCCCAGATTTCATATTTTTCCAGGCTATAGCCCAAGGTTTCAAACCATCCTCGCATCTGCTGGGCAAGAGCGATCGCTCTACATTGAGTTTCAGTTGCAGTTCCTGGTAGTGCGGGATAATTCTCTACTGCCAACCTTGCTATTTCTGTCCGAATTCCCTCCAGCGTTGGCAATCTTTCCAGTTGTTCTTGGATACAAGCAATCCTTTTATGTAGAGAACCAATTTTCTGGTTTAGCAACACATCAGAGGGTGTGCGAGTGCGTTTCGCAACTTCAATAAATACAGTCGCAAATTCAGCCACTTCTCGCCTGACATCAAGTTCCAAACTTCTAATGTCATCACCCAAGGTATAGGTATCTAGAAAAGCATCAACCTCAGAAAGCAGAATTGAGGGGTTATTGTGGTCTAATGCTGTGCGAAAAGCTTGTTTAATTGCTCTTTGTCGGAACAATTCGAGCAATGGCTTAGGTTTGCCTACCCCATATTCTACTAAGGCATAAGCATAAACACCACTAAAATCAGCAGGTGGATGCTCTGGATCGAGGTGAAATTGCTGGAGTAACTTAATTACAGTCTCCGAACGCAGAATTTTTTCTTTAATCAAAGGGTTGGCGATGCTAGTAATTGCGTTGAAGACCAGATCCAGGTTAATCAAGCTCATTAAAATACTCCAAAAACACAGAGCTATCTTGCTAACTAAGGGTTAATTACTGTTACAAATAATATACCGCCAAAAATAGTTTTATTTTATACTTCCTCAATGATTCTCGAAAGAATACATTTGATAACTGTAATTTACTAAGCGGTCGCTTTGCTCCTCCTGTTCAACAATATTTTTTCAGAGTTGATTGCAAAGTAGATTTTGGAAGTAGTTGATCACTGCTTCGGCGTAGTTCGCCGCAGGCATCGTTTCCGTTCCATCACTCAAGGTATATTCGCGGGTATTCATCGCGTCGAATTAAATTAACAATGATGAAAAGACCACAAACTGTCAAATCATTGGAAGAATTAGGTCGAGTACGTTTGTCAAAAAACTTTTTTATGCGTGATTTTCTGCACTCAGAAATTTCTCTTTCTTGAAGGGATTCCAAATATACCAGATAATCCTGATTTGGCGATCGCCTCCGACAAAAGTCTTTGTGAACAAGTTCTAGAACCAATTCAACAAGCTTTCGGAAGAATCAGCATTCGCTCTGGATATCGATCATCTGCTGTCAATGCTAAAGGTGCAGAAAACAAAAACCAGTACAATTGTGCTAGTAACGCATCTAACTATGCAGTTCATATCTGGGATGTTGCAGACGCTCAGGGTTATATGGGTGCTACAGCCTGCATTATTGTGAATTCTTTCATTGATTATTATGAGAAAACTGCCGATTGGACAGCCTTAGCATGGTGGATTCACGATTACATTGATTATTACAATTCAATCACCTTTTTTCCTAAGTATGCTGCGTTCAATATCGGTTGGTCTGAAAATCCCGAATGCAAAAAACTATACATTTACAGCTATATCCCTAATCCTTACACAAGCAAAAAGGGATATTTAACACGTTTAGGCGCGGAAAATTATTCAGGTTCACATAAACAGTTTTATGAAAAGTTGACAACGCAGTTAGCTATTACACTTTAACTTCAGACTCTAGAAGGCTCAAAAGTTTTTCTTCCAACTCAGTTAGATAAGGACGATTCACCTTCCCCAACGACTGCAACAGACTTTTGACTGTCTCCTCTAGCGAATCGGAATACACCCGACTGATGCGATCGCAAATCACCTGCATCTGCTGACACTCCGCAGGTAAGTAATTGTAAGACTTCAGGTGCTGCAAACCAACAGTACATTCCCCATCCCAAATTCTCACCGTACAGATGAAGTCATTCACTTGACTAACAATCGCCCAACAGCAGCTTTTACCTCTAAGTTCTGGATTGTCCCTGGTTAAAATTTGGCAGACTTCGCCAATTTGGTAGGTGTTGGGTAGTTGAGTACGTTCTATAATTTGTTGCACAACGTCTTTGACGATGCGGCCAGTTGGCACTTTACCACCAGCTTTTTCCACAGCAGCTTGCTAAACCTCCTGCTGTTGTTCGGTTTCTAGCTTGGTCAATGGTCTAACCTGCCCTTCTGCTGTCGGTTTTAATTGCTGCATTTGTTGCAGCGTATGTTGCTGTTATCGGAGCTGCAATTAATATTCAATCAGATGGACTTGTACTTGTTTCGATCGGTGAGCAGGGTGTGGGAATCTTAGAAATTAATTCATAATTTCTCCTTTGTTATTGGTCAACTTTTCACGCCATTTTCGGAGTTCTTCAGGTGTTTGTCTCACCCAATCTGTGACTTCGCCAACGATTTTTAATGGTGCTTGGGAGCGATATGAGCGTGTCGGATTGCCGGGAAATTTTTTGTCTGTAACATTCGGGTCATTTTCAAACTCCCCTGTTGGTTCAACGATATAAACACGTTCACGGTTATCGCCTTTTGCTAATGCAGCAGCTAGTCCCGCCCCATTGACAAGGGCTGTGAAATAAATGTGATTCATTTTGAGTTCAAGTTTGTAATTAGAACTGCCTCCTGCTGTCAGCAAATCGCCAACCTGCAAATCTGCTTTCGTTCCATGATAAAAGGGGCCTTTGTCAGAAGGTTTATCCTTAAACGAAGTTGCTAATTCATAATTCTTTCTTGCCTTGTCAGGGTCGCTTAAGTCCTCATAGCATTTGGCAATGTTTGAATATAGAGAAGGTATTGCACTCTTAACAGTGTTGTTATTTATTTTTAATGCAAACTGCAAAGCCGTTTCGAGCCATTTTAATTTGTCAGAAATATTTTTCTGATATCGAGCTACATAATGGGCTGAAATAAATTTTTCAAAGTCGTATGTCGCTTCGTTCCAGGCTTGAAGAAACAGTTTACTTGCTTCTTCTGGTTTGCCTTTTTCTTCCATGCCCATACCTTGAAGACAGAGTTTAACAACATTGTTGTTTGGGTTGAATTCCATGATTACTTTGTCTCGTAATGATTGTAATTTCGATTTAGTTGCTTGTCCTTAGTCTGTTGAAGTGCATCGTAACTACTGCTAACGGTTCGCTTGAGCGGCTGCAAATAACCTTTACCTCACACCAACACCCACCCTTACCTCTGAGTTCGGGGTTGTCCTTGGCTAAAACTTGGCATACTTCGCCCAAGTGGTAGGTGTTTGGTACTCTGGTTCGCTCCATTATGCGCTGCACAATGTCTTTGACGATTCTACCACTTGGAACTTTACCACCCGCTTCCTCTACTGCCTTCGGCAACGTCAAGGACGAACGCGTAACTCCATAAGTGCCTTTCCCGCCTCAAAAAACGCCCGTTCTACCTTTCGCTCCAGGTGCAAGCGGTAAGCGTAGCCATGCCGTCAGGCTTATCGCTAATTTCTTGCTCGGTTAACTCTGGAATTTCAACAGCAGTAACGGTGATTGTTACTAACCAATCAAGCAAGCTTTTTCGTCATAAATACGCTGTTCGGGTCATCAATGTATTCACCAAAGGGGCCTCGGTACTCAAACCCATACCGTGTATACAAGGCTCGTGCTGAAGCAAATTCTGGAATTACCCCTGTTTCTAAATTCAAGCAATCGTAACCACGCCGTTGGGCTTCTTTAATAATCTGTTCCAGAATCTTTGAGGCGACACCCCTACGTCGGTGAGCCTTGACGGTACGCATTGATTTAATTTCACCGCTTCTTGAATCTAGTTCTTTCAATGCCCCGCATCCAAGCAGTTCTTCGCCATCCCAAGCCGTCCAAAAAGTAATAGGGTGCGACTCTTTTAGGAATACGGTGTATTATAAAGGAGTAATAGATGAATTGCTTTGCAGAGTAGTATAGCCAGT
>NZ_NOLI01000111.1:0-26259 GCF_002245975.1 Nostoc sp. 'Peltigera membranacea cyanobiont' 213
AGTCCCCAGTCCCCAATCCCCTTAATTCAATTCGTTCGGATATTAATTTTTTTGATTAGCTGATTAACTTGCTCAACCATTTCCTTGTTGTCTTCAGCTTGGAATAACTCTCTGGCTTTTTTGAGATTAACGATCGCTTCTTCTAGCTGTTGTTCTCTTCCTAAAGTGATTCCCAAATTATAGTAAGTGAAGGCATCGTTGGGTACAAGGCTAATGGCTTTTTTGTAATGTGCGATCGCTTCTTGAGGTTTACCTCGATCGTCCATCGCATTTCCCAAACCTGTGTAAGCTTGTGCGTGTTTGGGATCGAGACGAATCGCTTCGGTATAATCTGCGATCGCTTCTGTGAGCTTGCCTTGAGCGTAAAAAGCGCTTGCTAAATTATAGTGAGCATCTGCATAGTTGGGAGCGAGGCTGAGGGCTTTCTTATATTGGGCGATCGCTTCTTCTAGTTTGCCTTGAGCGTACAGAGTATTTCCCAAGGCATTATAACCTGCGGGATTTTTTGGATTGAGGCGAATGGCTGCTGTATATTCGGCGATCGCTTCTGCTGGTTTTCCTTGAGCATATAAGGCGTTCCCTAAGTAATAGTGAGCTTCTGCATACTTGGAATCAAAGCTAATGGATTTTTTATACTGAGTAATTGCTTGTTCTAACTCACCTCGATCGTACAGAGTATTTCCCAGACGCGTGTAAGTTGGGGCATAATTGGGTTTGAGGCGAATAGCTGCTGTATATTCGGTGACTGCTTCGGTTAACTTGCCTTGAGCGTAGAGAGCATTTCCTAAGTTATAGTGAGCATCTGCATAGTTTGGTTCGAGGCTGAGAGCTTTTTTATATTGGGCGATCGCAGCTTCTAACTGATTCTGTCTTGCTAAAGTCAAACCTAAATTAAAGTAGGCTCCAGACTCTTGAGGATCGAGGCTGATGGCTTTATTGTATTGTGCGATCGCTTCTTGCGGTTTGCCTTGATCGTCGAGAGTATTTGCCAAAGCAATATAAGCTTGCACAAAGTTGGGTTCTAGTTCAATTGCTTTCCGAAAAGCCGCTTCTGCTCCTTTGAAATCTCCTTGTTTGTAGAGATTGGTTCCTTGCTCAAAGTTAGCAACTGCGTTTTTGTTTCCAGGAAGTGCTGCTCGATTTGAGTCTGGAATTTTTGATAAAACAATGCCAACATCTTTACCAAAGGCAGCATTCTCATTACTCAAACACAAGCAGATAATAGCCGCTACCAGTAGATTCTTGTTTTTCAGCATTTTTATTACCTTACCTGCTTGGTTTACATGTAATATTGAGTTCGGTTAATTGCCATTTTGACACTCTCAGACCCTCCTTTTTTGCGGGTTTCTACTGTACCACACAAGTCATCTCTTGATTAATAAATCTCGCACTGCCTTTCTATCCCGCCTCGGAATCAATTCCGAGTCTCATAACTTAAGTCGACGCTTAGTAGACTTTCGCTATCAGCCCTGAACTTCAGTTCTGGAAGGGATGTCGGTGAGTGCAACAGTTCCATTCTGACAAAAATATGGCTAGAGGATTTTTCGACTTGTGTATACATAGTAGGGCAGCAAAAGCGTAGCTCTAGCAGGAATTATAAGTTATTAACCTAACTTGATACAAGTATCCGCTCATAAGAGATAGAGTTTTATTATGAATAAAAAGTCGTTTTCTAGATAATTGCTGACACTTTTGTTTCAACAAGTTGAGCAATGGCTGCAATTAATTCCTCTGGGTTGACAGGCTTGGATAAATGTATTTGAAACCCAGCTTTTAGTGCTTTTTCCTGGTCATCATTTCTAGCAAAAGCAGTCAAGGCAATTGCTGGAATTTCTCCACCTTGTTCTGGTGTCAAAGTTCTGACTTGATGTATTAACATATAGCCATCTATCTCAGGCATACTAATGTCACTGACCAACACATCTGGCTTTACCAGTCCTAGAGTTTGTAATGCTTCATAAGCGGAAGATACCGCAATGACAAAAGCTCCATCTTGCTCTAGCACAAAAGCAATAAAATCTCGTGAATCAGTATCATCATCCACCACTAAAACCCGAACCCCACCGAGCGGTAAGGAGCTAGGAGTTAAGAATGCAGAGTCGTTTTCTTCATCCGTCAGGCTTGGGCTTTCATCTGGCAGAAGCGGCAAACTAACAGTAAATATTGCCCCTTTTCCCTCACCCTCACTCTTTGCTTTGATGATACCGCCATGTATTTCGATGATATTACGCACAATTGCCAATCCCAGTCCTAATCCACCAAAATTTCTTGTAGAGGTGCTATCTGCTTGGCGGAAGTAATCAAATACGAATGGCAAAAACTCAGCACTAATTCCCTTACCTGTATCGCTAACTATGATTTGAGCATAGCCATTAGCTTGCTCTAGTCGCACTTCTACTTTTCCTCCCCTGGGTGTAAATTTGACGGCATTAGAAACAAGATTCCAGATGACTTGCTGCAAACGAGTCGAGTCGCCCATAACTTGTCCCACATCTGGTTCAAAGATTGTACTCACCTCAATCAACTTTGTTTCTGCTGCTAAATGCATTGTCTCTAGCGCGGACAATATCGTAGACTCTAAGTTAATCTTCGTAATATTCAGCGTTAGTTTGCCCTGTAAAATTCTGGAGATATCCAGCAAATCTTCAATAAGTTGAACTTGTAAAATGGCATTCCGCTCAATAGTGGCTAATGCTTCTGCTGTTTTTACTCGGTCTAACCTGCGAGTTTGCAATAATTTTGACCAGCCGAGAATTGCGTTTAGTGGAGTGCGTAGTTCGTGAGAGAGGACGGCTAGAAATTCATCTTTAATTCGATTAGCTGTTTCTGCTTTAGCTCGTGCAATTTGTTCTAATTCCAGCAGGTGTGCCCGTTCTTCAAGTATTTGTTTTTGTTCGTGAATATCTGTACATGTTCCAAACCACTTCACTACAATACCTTGCTCATCTTTGAGCGGTAAACCTCGCGCTAGCTGCCAACGATAGGAGCCATCAGAAGCCTGTTTGAAGCGATATTCATTGTTATACATAATGCCATTATTGACGGCATTAGACCACACCTCATCAGCATTTTGGATATCATCTGGATGCAATGCAGCCAACCAACCAGAACCCAAGGACTGCTCTAATGTTAACCCTGTATAGTCGCACCAATTTTGATTAAAAAAATCACATTCACCGTTAGGCTTGGTTGTCCATACAAGTTGAGGAATTGCCTCAGCTAGGTAACGGTAGCGTTCTTCGCTTTGTCGGAGAACTTCTAAAATGCGTTGGCGTTCAAGGATTTCTTGTTGTAATTGCTCGTTGATTTTAGTAATTTCATTAGTGCGAACAGCAACCATTTCTTCTAGATGATTTTGATATTTTCGCAGTTCCTTTTCAACTCGTAAGCGTTCGGCTATTTGTATTTGAAGTTCTTGATTTGCTTGTTCTATTTGAGCAGCGCTAGGAAGTGCTAGTCCTTGTGGAACTAGAGACACAAGTTTTATTGCTGTAATTACAGATATTGTTGCAGTTACTGCCTTGACAAACCCCGATACCCAATAGGTTGGATGCCAAAGTGTCCAAATCTCTATTAAATGAGTAGTTCCACAAGCGACGATAAATGCACTAAACAGCAGAAAAATCCAATCAAAGGGCAAATCCTGACGTTTACGGACAAAGTAAAATAGTGTAGCTGGGATCGAATAATAAGCTAGTGCAATAAACGCGTCAGATAATATATGTAGCCAAACTAAATTTGTTTGCCATAGATAGCAGTGTCCATGTGGAATAAACGCTCCTGATGTAAAAATAACAGTCCACAATTCTGATATAATTTCTGACATAAATGCTTGATTATTTTGAATATATAAAATTTACTACTAAATACCTTTTTGTATCAGCCCAAGTTTTTTGCATGTTTGAAATTTACTATTATCCTATCTTGAGATAGGAATAACAGAATGAGCGAACAAACTGCATATCCCTGCGGGGAAGTAAGCTACGCGCAGTGTCTAGTTAGAGAAGGATACATTCGCGTAGCTTCTTGTAGAGAAGAGCGCAAAGGTAAGAGGGTTATAAAAGCTTTTTGCATCAGTAATGTGAACTTTTTAAAAATGGGTATGGTGCCTGAGATTGCAATTATAAAGGCTATGAAGGGAGTGGTCAAACTCGCGAAAATTGCGGATATAATTACGGCAGATATGAGGAAATTTCCAAATAAAAACCATTCTCACCATAAGAATGATGGGAATGGTAAAAAAGTTAGGGGACAAAACAGGAAAATTTAATCTCTGCAATTCTTACTCAACTTAAGATTGACTTGACTTAATACTCATTTTATCTAACAGTTGAGCGATTTTTTGAGCTTTTTCAGGTTGGCGTTGTTTTTCCAATAAATTTTTTGCTTGTAGCAGGTTGGTTTTAGCTTCCTCTTCTCGCTCTTGCTGCATGAGAATATTCGCCAGACGCAAGTAAGCATCAGGATTTTTTGGACTGCGGCGAATTACTTCCCGGAATAATTCTGTTGCTTCTTCTACTTGGCCTTGCTGGTTTAAAACATCTCCCAAAAACAAACGCACTACATCATTAGTAGAGTTGAGGGAAATCACTTTGCGAAAGGCTGCTTCTGCACCTTGGTAATCTTTTGCTTGAGCAAGATTGATTCCTTTTTGAAACAAGTCTGAGGTAATCAAAGTTTTCCAAGCGAAATAGCCCAGGATTGATAAACTCAAAACAACTACAAGAGCAGCGATAATAGAACTGGTAGGAAAGGTTTCTAGCATTGTCTAAGCCAAAAAGCAGGCGATAGGAAAAATCAGATATTCCATAAAAAATAGTTTCCAGATAAATTGGTAGAATTGAGCGATCGCACTTTTATCTTGTAAGTCTACCGTCGAACTCCGCAACCACATCCAAACCAGCAGCCCTAAATGAGCAACTACCAGAAAAATGGGGTTAACTGAGGCGATGTGTAGCACCCCAACTAGAATTATTCCCAGATAGCAGACAGTTATCACCCAAAGAGCCAGATTAAACACAGCTTGGGGCCCTAGCTCGATCGTGAAAGTAGTAATATTGTAAAGGCGATCGCCTTCTATATCGGGGATATCTTTAAAAATGGCGATCGCAAAGGTAAACACCAAGATAAATAACGTCAGCACCCATACCACAGGCGGAATTATTTGGCTTTGTTTCAGCGCCCAACTGTAATGCAAATACAATCCTAAATTAACAATCGTGCCGCGCACCGAAAAAATACACAGCGCCGCCCAAAATGGAAACTGTTTTAAACGAATTGGCGGTAAAGAATAAGCAGTACCAATAGCCAAACTAATTGCCACCATCCCAAATAAGAATGGCCCAGTTAGCCAAGCCACTACTAACGCCAAAATCCCAGTCAACGCGACAATTGATTGCCCCGTCTGTTGAGAAAACTCACCTGATGCCAACGGTAAATGAGGTTTATTAATCTTGTCAATATCAACATCTTCTAATTGATTCAGTCCTACAATGTAAACATTGCCACATAAACAAGCAATCCATGCACCGAAGACAGGAAGTAGGGAGTTAGGAAATAAAAAATCAGGATTATTACTAATAGCAATGGCAATTAAATACAAACTCAACACACTCAGACTTGTGCCAATAATCGTGTGAGGGCGAGAGAATTTCCAGAAAGCGTATAACCAATGGAGATATGATTGAACGGGTTTGCGTGGCAAAGGGCTGTTTTGAGAACTCTGGCTCATGAGTACCTTAGATTCAGATTCCGGCTTATTGTTAACTCTGACTTTTCATGGGATTGGGAAAACCTCACCTCTATTCCTCTTTCCTGCTCTTGAGAAGCTTTGAATTCTCTCCATTCCCTACAAAAGTTGGGGACTGGAGGATTAGGTTTCGTGTTAACTTTTCCCATTGCATGAATTGTTCAGATTCTTAACCATTGTCACAGAATTTGGTCATTAACAAGAGCTTTACTAGAGGAGGTAGTGGTGGCATAGCCAGCCGTAACCTTACTCAAAAGCTAGCTAGGCGTAGCGAATCTATCTTACGGAAGAATCTCAATCTTGAAAAAATCTGACAACTAATTCTGCACTCATGACACTCTATAGCGCTACAATCTATCAGAAAACCAAAGAAATAGTTAAATTATGACAGCTAATTTGACACCTGTAGCCAAATTTGACTTTGTTACCGTGCTATCACAGGCCGCGGCTGCATATCGACGACAAAGAGATCCACGCCCTATTGCAGAAGGATTAGTCAATGCGTTACTACAATCAGAAAAATCTGCCAAGCAGCAACATTTAACTTATCCCTTTGAGTCTCTTCTAGGTAAATGGCAACTTTGTTTTGCTACTGGCACCAAGAAAGTCAGAGAACACGGAGGAATTGGATTAGGGAAGGGTTTTTATGTACCCAAATTTATCAGAATCCATGTTTCCTTTAATGCCACTTTAGAAGAAGATTCAGACAGGGGCAAAATTTGTAATCAGGTTGAACTTGGGCCAGTTTTATTGAAGCTGACCGGGCCAGTACAATATACAGGTAAGAAAAATTTATTGGCCTTTGACTTTAACCAGATGATTATCAGTTTGTTTGGTCGTGTTGTTTACAACAGACCAATTCGTTCTGGCAAAGTTAAAACAGAAGATTTCTACAACCAGTCCATAGCTCAACAGCCCTTCTTTGCCTTCTTTTTAGTGAGTGAAGATTTCATTGCAGCTCGCGGCCGTGCAGGAGGTTTGGCGTTCTGGATTCGAGAAACTTAAAGAAAGTGGATTTTAGATGTTCGCCAGGCATCAAACTGGACGACAACCAGACAAAATATTGTGCATATTCACCACTTGTCCAATAACTGCGATCGCAGGCGCACCAAATCCAGTTTGCTCTACCTGCTTTACAATTGTCTCTAAGGTTCCAATTAATTCTTCTTGTTCTGGGCGCGTACCCCAGCGCACCAAAGCAATGGGTGTTTCTACCTTCAACCCAGCTGCGCTTAACTGTTCCACAATATAAGGCAGATTGTGAATTCCCATATAAATTACAATGGTTTCGGAACCGTGGGCGATCGCATTCCAATTCACTTTCGGTCTATACTTACCCGCCGCTTCATGACCAGTTACAAATGTCACTGAAGAACTATACAGTCGATGAGTCAAAGGAATACCGGAGTAAGCCGCAGCCGCAATCCCCGATGTAATACCGGGCACAACTTCAGTTGATATCCCCGCGTTGACTAATTCTTCCATTTCCTCGCCACCGCGACCAAAGATAAAAGGATCGCCACCCTTTAACCGCACCACAATTGCACAATCCTGCGCTTTATCAATCAGCAATTGAGTTGTTTCTTCCTGGAACAATGAATGCTTACCCCTGCGCTTACCAGCATTAATTTGTTCGGCTTGGGGATTAATCATTGCCAAAATTGCCGGACTGACTAAGGCATCATAGATAACGACATCTGCACATTCCAACAAACCTTTCGCCTTCAGGGTTATTAGTCCCGGATCTCCTGGCCCCGCACCTACTAAATAAACCTTTCCCAAATACTTGTTCTCCTGTTTTTCTGTGCGGTTCATCTATCCGTTAAATCCCAAATTAGCTCGGCTAGTTCTGCACTTGCTCCCAGTGGCTGCGCCAATTGGAAATTCACCGCCGGAAATTGTAATTTTAGCTCCTCTATGGAAGCTGCGATCGCATCGGTTATGCCACCAGCGAATAAAAAGTATGGCAAGATTGCAATTTCTTTATAACCAGCAGTTACCAACTCTGTCACCCGTGATTCTAAACTAGGAGGCGTAGCCCAATAAGCAGCCACTGCTGACAAACTCGCCGCCATTGCTTCTACAGTTTCTTTGGAACCTGGGCGACGGCTACCATGAGCTAAGAAAATCCACGCTTCTGCTTTGATAGTAGCTATTTGCTCGACCAGCAATTTCTCTAAATTGGGGTGAGAGCCTAAATATGGTTGCAATTCAATCATAATATCTTCACCGATAGCCTGTTGTGCTAGCGCTACTTCGGCAGGAATATCTGTCATCACATGCACTCCCGGCAACAGAAATAGCGGTACAATTTTGAGGCGATTCTGGTTTTGAGATGGTTTGCGATTGCCAAAAGCGCTCTTAGCAAATTGTTGAATCTGCTCGTGTAAAGGCTGAGGACTCATTTCTAAAGCAGCTATGCCAACCAAATGTTCGCTATTTAATGCATTGTAGTTCTTTGGCAATTTGTCACATACCAGCCTAGCTAGTTGCTGCATAGCAACTTCTGGGCGCGGGTCGCGACTTCCGTGAGATACTAGCAGATAGGCAAATGACATCGGCAAAGCTTGAACTCTCAGTGACTAATCCTCATATTTTACTTAAAATTAACCTGTTGGTAACAAGTACTCTAGTGATTATTGAAACTACGATCGATTCCTAAATACAAGTATTATAAATCACCTTTCTATCATCTTACTGCTGATTGTCTTATTGTTCTTCGGCAGTGTAAGTATAAAATTGATTAAAAGCTGCCACCGTTTCAAATTTGTAAGAAGGTATCCAAGAATTTATTTTTAAATCTGTACGGTAAATGCTAAAAATCATGTAATTTTGTCTTTCTGTAGTTCTGGCAATAACTCCTTGGATTTGCGGGTTAGCGGAGTCAACCAATTTATCGCAATTAAAACGGATTAAATTTTCTATAATATTCGTAGTTTTTTTGCATACATCGGTTTTTAAGTATTTTGTCAACCGTTGCACTGCATATTCTTCATATTCAACCTGACTGGGATTAGTCTTCGCCATTGTCACACCCAAGGCGGCTAGTCCTGCTGCGGCTCCAGTATATGCAATGATGGTTAGGGCTTTCATGTTCACCAAGTAAAATTCGTTGTAATTGTTAGATTTCAGAGACTCTGAATCAATTGAGTCCGTTCCTTGAACACAAACTCTTGATAGTTTGCGAAATTATTGCTATAATTCAAATTGTTGAATGGCGAGCGTAGCCAAGTGGTTAAGGCAGTGGTTTGTGGTACCACCATTCGCGGGTTCGAGTCCCGTCGTTCGCCCTAGGTAATTTAATATTGATAGCTAGACTTCTATTGAAGGTGGGTTGCATGGTGTGAACACTCATAACCATCACTTTAACAAGGATTTGTAATCTATAGCTTTACACACTTGGAAGGATTGTAAGTTTACTATAATTCATTAGCTTATCTTATTATAACTTACGTAATAAATCACTCTTAATCTTAATTCATTGAACTGCGAAAGCATTAAAAACCCTTCTCTACGATATGCTTCGCCTTCGCACAAACTCTATGAGAGGCTGCGTAAGTCCTACTTATAAAAGATTTGATACTGAATTAAATGAATATCTGCGTCTTCTGATAGAAAATGAATCATATGATTTATCACTCTTTAATCGAAAGGGAATCGATTATGGCAGGTACACCAAACTTATATAGCAGTCGTCAGATTGAGGCTCAGACGCTGGTTCGTCAGCTAAGGCAATTGCTAGGACTAACACAGGAGCAATTTGCGGCTGAGGTTGGCGTAACACTGGTGACAATCAACCGTTGGGAAAATAATCGAGCTAAACCGCTACCCCTGGCACTCAAGCAAATTAAAGCCAAGCTTCATGAAATGGAGAATTCACCCATTGAAGCTTATCGAACTGGCGCTCAATCTCTACTGCTCGATTACTTTGGTGAAGGGTGATGGGGCAGAACTTATGCTGAATTTTCAAACCTTATTTGAATCAATACCGGGATTGTATATCGTCTACTCACTCGACTTGATAATTGTCGCAGGAAGTGATGCTTACTTCCAGACAACGAAGACTAAACGAGAAGAGGTCGTTGGTCAGCATTTGTTCGAGGTTTTTCCAGACAATCCCGACGATCCAAATGCTACTGGAGTTCAGAATTTACGTGCCTCCTTAGAAAGCGTGCTGAAGCATCGCCAACCTCACACGATCGCAATGCAGAAATATGATATTCGCCGCCCCGAATCAGAAGGCGGTGGCTTTGAGGAGCGGTACTGGACATTAACCAACTCGCCAGTCTTTGATGAAAACGGTGAAATGACACACATTATTCACCAAGCCGAAGCTGTCACCGACTATGTGCGGGTGCAACAGCAGCAAAATGAGCAAGACTTCCACAAACAAGCGGCTCAAGCACTGCAAGCCAGCGAACAGCAGCTTAAACTTGCCCTTAAGACCAGCAAACTCGGCTTTTGGCAACTTGATATCAAGACCAATGTTCTATCTACTTCTGACCAGTGCAAAGTGAACTATGGTCTACCCATTAATACTGATTTCTCGCACAAAGTTCTAATGGAGCGGATTCATCCAGAGGATCGGACTTGGGTGCAGGTGGCAATTCAAGATACCATTAATACCAAGGGTACTGATTATGACGTAGAGTATCGCACCGTTTGGGATGATGGCAGCACGCATTGGGTGCTGGCTCGGGGTCATCTAATTTATGACGAGGCGGGCAATCCTGAGCGCATGGTCGGGATTTCAATCGATATTAGCGATCGCAAACACACTGAAGCTGACCTCCGGGAAGCCCATGTACAACTGGAGTCAGCTTTAGCCGCAGGAGCCATTTACACGTGGCGGTGGAAGATTCCTGATAATCTGGTAATCGTGAATGCCACCTTTGCTCACTTGTTTGGCGTTGACCCTGTGCAGGCAGCGACAGGTTTGCCGATCGACCTGTTTGTGCAAGGAATGCATGAAGAAGACCGCCCACGAGTGGTCGCTGCCATTAACCAGGCGATTGAAACTGGCGAAGAATTTGTCAGTGAGTACCGGGTTTATACGGCAGTGGGCGAGGAGCGCTGGCTTGCCGCACGCGGTCGAGTTGAATATGCTGCTGATGGCAGACCGCTTGCTTTTCCTGGGGCACTGGCAGACATCACTGAACGCAAACAAGCCGAAGATGCTTGGCGACTGATTTCCGCCGAACTCGAACGACAACTGCGAAAGTTCGACGCGATCGCCTCTTCCGTAACTGATTTTATTTATACCTTCGATTTGTCGGGACGGTTCACTTACATCAATCAGCCGTTGCTCGATCTCTTAAAGAAGACTTCGGCTGAAGCCCTGGGCAAAAACTTTTTTGAGCTGGATTATCCAAAAGATTTAGCCACCAAACTGCAAAGACAGATTCAGCAAGTCATCGAAACGCACCAACCGCTCAAAGATGAAACGCCGTACACGAGTGCATTTGGCACGCGTGCCTATGAATACATTTTTGTACCGCTAGAGAGCGGAAATGGTATGGTAGAAGCGGTGGCAGGTGTCACGCGAGACATTACCGATCGCAAGGAAATCGAAGCGACTGTGAAAGCCAGTAACGAACGGCTGAAGCTGCTTTCAGAAGTTGCTAACGATCTCTTGCTCAACGAAGATCCCAAGCTGTTTTTAGCGGGTTTGTTTGAAAAGGTTTCGACTCATTTGGGACTCGAAGTTTATTTCAATTACTTGTTTCAAGAAGACCAGCAAAGACTTCAGCTACATACTCATGGGGGCATCTCAGAGGAAATTGCTTTATCTGTTAAATTTTTGGAGTTAGGGCAGGGGGTATGTGGTTATGTGGTGCAACATCAGAAGCCAGCGATTGTTGAAAATGCACTCTCAAAGACCGATCCACTTGCTGTTCAAGTTCAGTCAATCGGTGCCAGAGCTTATGCCTGTCATCCACTGATGGTAGGCGATGCCTGCGGGGGGCAAAGCCATCGCATCTTGGGCACTCTGGGACTGGGAACTCGTCAACGCGATCGCTTTACCAGCGACGAACTCGACCTCATGCAAACAATTGCTAATCAAGTCGCTGCTGCTTTAGAACGATCGCGCCTAGTTGCAGAGCTACAGGCACGCGCTGAAGCGTTAGATCGAACTAATCGCATTAAAGATGAATTCCTGGCAGTTCTCTCCCATGAGTTGCGGACTCCCCTAAATCCAATTCTGGGATGGTCAAAACTGTTGCAAAAGGGAAAGCTTGATACTGAAAAAACGAATATTGCGATCGCCACGATCGAGCGCAACGCCCAGCTTCAGGTGCAACTGATCGATGACTTGCTAGACATTTCCCGGATTCTGCAAGGCAAAATGAGCTTGTCAACCTCACCTATTGACCTAAATGTAGTGATTTCAGCCGCGTTGGAAACGGTTCGGTTAGCCGCAGAAGCCAAGTCAATCCAAATTCAGACGATTGTCTCACCCGTTCTGGGAGTGGTAGTCGGAGATGCAGGCCGATTGCAGCAGGTGGTGTGGAATCTGCTATCGAATGCCGTTAAGTTTACTCCTATTGGGGGGCAAGTCACGATTGCGCTATCCCAAGTTGAAAATCATGCCCAAATTCAAATTACCGACACCGGAAAAGGAATTCGTGCCGATTTTCTGCCATTCGTGTTTGAGCATTTCCGCCAAGAAGATAGCGCCACCACCCGCAAATTTGGTGGGCTAGGCTTGGGACTGGCGATCGTGCGCCAAATTACGCAAATGCATGGCGGTACAGTCACAGTAGTCAGTCGCGGCGAAGAACTAGGAGCAACATTCACAGTTCAAATTCCGCTTGCACCTCAATTAAGTGAAGCACCAACCTTAGATCGATCGCCCGTTGAGGAGAATGATTTGAGCGGCATTCATATTTTAGTCGTTGATGATGAAACGGACTCGCGGGAGTTCATCACTTTTGTTCTAGAGGAAGATGGCGCGATCGTCACTGCTGTTGCATCTGGGACTGATGCGCTGCAAGCGATCGCTCAATCCATTCCCAACATAATCGTTAGCGATATTGGGATGCCAGAGATGGATGGCTACATGCTGATGCGACAAATTCGTGCCCTTGGGCTTGAGCAAGGGGGAAAAATTCCCGCTATTGCCTTAACAGCTTATGCGGCAGAACTGGATCGGCAGCAAGCGATCGCAGCCGGATTTCAACGTCACATCACCAAACCCATCGATCCAGAAGTTTTAGTGGCGATCGTCGTCGAAATGTGGGCTTCAAGCTTAGTCTATCTCTGAACAAAAATTGATTTTAATTTATTGAATCCTTTAGCTTTAAGCTCGACAATTAAATTTTGTTTGGCATCTTAGGAAGTAGGTAATAGCAAGTGTTACAGAGCTTCACAGATAAATATTGAGATTATCAGTGTGCCAACGATCGAATACACACAAATAAATGTTATAGTGCAAATTGCATCAGGCAGTTGAGGGCGTTCAAAATTGTGCCCTAACTATTATTATGTCAATTATCTACTAACATCTATCAAAAGAAACAAAAATTGTATTCCTTTAGTTAGATCAAAAAATACTGAGTCATAGATACTTTAAGTAAAGTAGAACATGATTTAAGTGCCTACTAAAAACTTGATATTTGTAGGTACACAGATAAATCTGATTTATCTGTGTTATTTCGTGTTTATATGCGGTCTAACAAAAGGTGGAGGCTTATTTGTCTCGCCTTGAAAATTAACAATGCAAACATCGTCATCTACTGGAGTCGCCATGTCTGAATTGCTTCAAGCAGTCTTAGATAGTGAAGAAAAAAGTGATTTGCGTTCCTTTATAAGTGAATTACGCCAACAAGAAAAGAAGTATTTGCTGCGGAATGACATCCTCAATGTATATAGTGAGTATTGCTCAAAGTCCCAGAAACCAGAGGATTTTTACACTAACTCTGAGTTAGGCAAACTGATTTACTATACTCAAGAAATTATTCAGGAGGACTCAAAATTCTGTTTCATCATCCGTTCTAAGATTGCCAGCCAAGAAGTTTATTGGTTGACATCAGACTTGAGCATTGAGCCGATGACGGTAGAGGATTTGTTGGATTTGCGCGATCGCTTGGTGAACAAATTTCATCCTAACGAGGGCGGCCTGCTAGAATTGGACTTCGGCCCATTTTATGACTACACCCCAATCATCCGCGACCCCAAAAATATTGGGAAGGGAGTACAATTTCTCAACCGCTATCTATCTAGCAAAATATTTCAAGACTCTAAAGAGTTGCTGGACAGCCTATTAAATTTCTTGCGTCTGCACCACTACAATGGTGTTCAACTGCTGGTCAACGATCGCATTCAATCACAGCAGGAACTTTCCGAGCAAGTTAAAAAAGCTATCAGTTTTGTTAATAATCGCCCCGATGATGAACCCTACGAACAATTCCGGTTCCAATTGCAAACAATGGGTTTTGAGCCGGGTTGGGGTAACACCGCAGCACGGGTGCGGGAAACCCTAAATATTCTTGATGAATTGATTGATTCTGCCGATCCCCAGACCCTAGAAGCCTTCATTTCTCGTGTGCCGATGATTTTTAGAATCGTCTTAGTGTCAGCCCACGGTTGGTTTGGGCAAGAGGGAGTGTTGGGTCGTCCCGATACAGGGGGTCAGGTAGTTTATGTTCTTGACCAGGCAAAGAGTCTAGAGAAGCAGCTACAAGAAGATGTTTTCCTAGCTGGTCTAGAAGGATTAAATGTCAAGCCAAAGGTAATTATTCTCACCCGTTTGATTCCCAATAGTGATGGCACTCTATGTAATCAACGACTGGAAAAAGTTTATGATACTGAAAACGCTTGGATTTTGCGAGTCCCTTTACGGGAATTTAATCCCAACATGACTCAAAACTGGATTTCTCGGTTTGAGTTTTGGCCTTATCTAGAAACTTTCGCCATTGACTCAGAAAGAGAACTACGGGCAGAATTTCACGGCACACCTGACTTAATCGTTGGCAACTATACTGATGGGAATTTAGTGGCATTCTTGCTGGCGCGGCGTTTGAAAGTTACCCAATGCAATGTTGCTCATGCTTTGGAAAAATCTAAATACTTGTTCAGTAACCTCTATTGGCAAGAATTGGAAGATAAATATCATTTTTCCTTGCAATTCACTGCTGACTTGATTGCGATGAATGCTGCCAATTTTGTAATCAGCAGTACTTATCAAGAAATTGTCGGGACACCGGATAGTGTGGGACAGTACGAGTCTTACAAGTGCTTCACCATGCCGGAGTTGTATCATGTAACCAATGGCATTGAATTATTTAGTCCCAAATTTAATGTCGTACCGCCAGGAGTAAACGAGAATAATTACTTCCCCTACACTCAGACTAAAGATCGAGTAGAGAGCGATCGCCAACGCCTTGCAGAAATACTCTTTACTCTGGAAGACCCCGCGCAAATATTTGGCAAACTCGACGATCCTAACAAGCGTCCTCTCTTCTCAATGGCGCGTCTCGATCGCATCAAAAATCTCACCGGTTTAGCTGAATGCTTTGGTCAAAGTAAAGAATTACAGGAGCATTGCAACTTAATTTTGGTGGCGGGTAAGTTGCGCGTCGAAGAATCGGGCGACAACGAAGAACGTGACGAAATTATCAAACTCTACCAGATAATTGACCAGTACAATCTCCACGGAAAGATTCGTTGGTTGGGTGTGCGCCTGACTAAAACTGATTCTGGTGAAATTTACCGAGTCATTGCCGATCGTCAGGGAATTTTTGTCCAACCAGCTTTATTTGAAGCTTTTGGTTTGACAATTTTAGAGGCGATGGTTTCAGGATTACCGACTTTTGCCACACAATTTGGCGGGCCGCTGGAAATTATTCAAGATAAGGTTAATGGCTTTTACATTAATCCAACAAATTTAGAAGAAACAGCCACAAAAATTGTGGATTTTATCACTAAATGCGAACATAATTCTAACTATTGGAATGAAATTTCGCAGCGAGGAATTGACCGAGTATACAGCACATACACTTGGAAAATTCATACTACCAAGCTATTATCCCTAGCAAGGATTTATGGCTTCTGGAACTTTACCTCGAAGGAGAATCGGGAAGATTTGCTACGTTATATCGAGGCTTTGTTCTATTTAATTTATAAGCCAAGAGCGCAACAGCTATTAGAACAGCACAAGTACCGATAATTTGTCAAATTGTCATTTGTCTGTTATTAGCTAAAGACAAATGACCAAGGACAAATGACTAAATTGTCAATGCCCGCCAAGTTCTTTGACCAACTACTCCATCGGTTCCTAAATTCTGCTGGTTTTGAAAGGCTTTGACAGCAGTCTCTGTCAGTGCGCCATAAATCCCATCCACTTTAACGGCATAACCGTTAGCCACTAACAACCGTTGTAAAACTCTCACAGCAACACCAGAGCTACCGAAATAAAGAGTCGGCATCGGTTGGCTACTAAACTTCTGGAAGCGTCCTGTAGCCTTTGTACGGACTTGACTGACAAACTGAGATTTCTTAGACTCACCTAAGTTAGAAGAAGCTATGAAGTGATTATTTTTGCTGATTTTCTTAAGTATGCGTTCTTTCTCTACTGCGATCGCTGAGGTAGAAGCCTGGGAAATCCCATCTGTCTGCATGAATTCAGGTGGTGTAACTTGAGCAGTTATCTCTAACTCACTCTGTTTTGACTGGTTTACGTCATTTTCCATCTGAACTATTTGCTGCTGTGGCAAATTGGCCCCAAATGCTTGTCTTATTGTTAACACGCCCGTCATCATCAGGCCAATTTCAGTCATTGTATTTCATTTTACTTCAACCAATATTTCTTTTAACTAACAACATTGCTGCTATCCGGGATAATACATACTGACCAAAAAAAGTCATGTAGTAATTTTTTCAGATAATATTGTCATGCTCCTTTTTGCTCACTGGGGATTCCATCTAATCAGACTAATATCATTAGCTTGGCGCTGTTTTTATCTTTCATCAAGCCATCCACTTATAAAATATGGTGTTTAAATCAACGGTTTAGACAATAACATACTATACAATCATTTCAGAGTTATCTGAATTCGATGAATGCGTTGCTTGATATGGGCAACGAGCTAATACCAGTGTCAAACTAAACATAAAGTCTATAGAAAAACCGCAAACTCAAACTATGACTCAGCAACCAACAGATTTAGACAATAAAGCTGTATTTGAGCAGTTGTGGGGAATTACAAAGGAACTGCACCACAAACTAGAGGCTCGTTTTCAATTACACCCAGACCCTTCTGTAGAAGATTTACAGAAATACAGCAGTCTTGATGGCAATATGAAGGGTTCGCTCACTGCTTTTTCAGGGAAAGAAATTGACTGGCTAGTGCATTCGTGGCTAGGAAACCCGGAAAAATCAAACTTTAGTACCATGCGTCTTACCACTTGGTTGAAATCGCATATCCAGGTTCCTCATTTGGCTTTTGAGTTTGGCACACTTCCGAATATTTTCTTTTATATAGATTACATTCCCCGAACTGAGCTTTTAACCGATTTGGCATATCTCGATCGCTACTATGAACCAGTTAACCAAACATTTTTGAAGTTGCAGGAAGATTCGCGCCTAAAGGCATTTACTAGCAAAAGCGCCTATATTCGCCTATTTCAATCGCCTGTCAGCTTGTGTTACACCAGCGCACCTACTTTTGAAACCCTGGAATTGACTCGCACAGTTGCACATGAAACCCTCGATCGCTGGCTAACGTGGGTAGATGCAGCTGAACCAGTGCCAGAAGATGCACGGGAAGCTTTAGCATCTCGTGATTTGGAACTGCGCCGGATCGGTGCTGAACGCGATCCAGGTAATAAATTTGCCGCACAGATGTTTGGATCGGAATTGACAGATAAACTTGTCCGATCGCTCTGGGGTGGCGATCGCTAAATTGGTCATTTGTCATTTGTCATTTGCAAATGCCCAATGACTAATAACTAATGACTAATAACTAATGACTAATAACTAATAACTAATGACCAATGACCAATGACAACTAATCCAGAATCCTACCGCGCCTTAGCCCTGCAAGTTACCTGTCATGCAGTCAATCAAACAAGCCATCGCCAAGAAGCGCGATCGCTTATGCAAAATTCCATCAACCGCATAGCTCAACAAATTGCTGCCAGTATCGCTTTCATTGGCTTTGATTGTCGTTTAATTGTACTGCCAGAATATTTTCTCACTGGTTTCCCAATGGGGGATTCTCTCTCAGGATGGGCAGAAAAAGCTTGTATAGAAATGGCTGGTGCTGAGTATGAGGCACTTGGTAAAATTGCCCAAAAGCATAAAATATTTTTAGCTGGGAACGCCTATGAGGTAGATCCCAACTTTCCCGGATTGTACTTCCAAACCTGCTTTATTCTTGACCCTTCCGGCTCAATCGTCTTGCGATATCGCCGGCTGAATTCTTTATTTGCTCCCACCCCCCATGATGTTTGGGATAAATATCTCGACTGCTATGGTTTAGAAGGAGTTTTCCCCGTAGCCAAAACTGCGATCGGTAATTTAGCAGCTTTAGCATCAGAAGAAATTTTATATCCAGAAGTGGCGCGGTGTTTAGCGATGCGAGGCGCAGAAATTTTTGTCCATTCCACCTCGGAAGTATACAACAAAAGCCTCACGCCCAAAGACGCGGCAAAAATCACTCGCGCTGTTGAAAATATGGCTTATGTAGTTTCAGCCAATACCGCAGGCATTGCTAATATTGCTATCCCCATAGCTTCTGCTGATGGTGGCTCTAAAATCATCGACCATCGCGGAATCGTTTTAGCCGAAACAGGTGCAGGCGAGAGCATGACAGCATTTGCAGAGATTGATTTAGGAGCATTACGCCGCGATCGCCGCCGACCTGGGTTACATAATTTACTTGCCCGCCAACGCTTTGAACTATATGCCGACAGTTATCACCAATCACACTTTTACCCCCCTAATACTATGCTGGAGGGAGAAATAGACCGCAAACACTTCCTCCAAACCCAGCAAGCCACTATTGAGCGGTTAGCCAAATTGGGAATAATTTGAATTTGGGAATTGGGAATTGGGGGACAAAGAAATGACAAATGACAAATGACAAATGACAAAACCAATAGAAGTCCGCAATCCCCGAACAGGCAAATTTGACTATGTAATTATCCCGCCACCCCCAAAGTTGCTGGCACAGCAATGTAAGCGCACTCGCAGGGCGCAAATTAGCTGGCAACAACTGGGTTTAGAGGGGAGAATAGAAGCTTTACAGCAGTGGAAGGAAGCGATATTATCTGGGCGCGATCGCTTAACTGAAGCCTTGGTAAATGATACGGGAAGATTGTCAATCTCAGTATTAGAAATAGACTCCTTCCTCTCTAGCATCGATCGCTGGTGTAGGTTAGCACCAGAATTGCTGCAAGACTCTGCAAAAAATACAGCAATTCCATTTATCGCCTTGCAACAAACATCTGTTCCTTATCCCCTAGTTGGGATAATTAGCCCGTGGAATTTTCCACTGTTGCTGTCAACCATTGATACTATTCCAGCATTGCTGGCGGGTTGTGCCGTTATTGTCAAACCGAGTGAAATTGCTCCTCGTTTTGTTGCACCACTGACAACAGCACTCAACGCCGTTCCCAAATTGCGCGATGTCTTAACTTTTGTTGAAGGAGCAGGCGCAATCGGCTCTATTTTGATTGACAATGTAGACTTAGTGTGCTTTACAGGTAGTGTAGCCACAGGAAGAAAAGTGGCAGAAGCGGCTGCGAAACGGTTTATTCCGGCTTTTTTGGAATTAGGAGGAAAAGATCCTGCGATCGTTTTAGAATCAGCCAATTTAGAATTAGCAACCTCAGCAATCTTGTGGGGTTCCGTCGTCAACACCGGACAGTCATGCTTATCAATTGAGCGGATTTACGTTGCTGAATCCATATTTGAAAAGTTTTACCATCAATTAGTAGCCAAAGCCCATCGCCTCCAGCTAGCCTACCCCAACGTTGAAAGCGGAGAAATTGGCCCCATCATCGCCCAAAAACAAGCAGCAATCATTAGCGATCATCTCCTAGATGCAGTGCAAAAGGGAGCAGTAATTCACTGCGGCGGTGTAATTTAAGACTTAGGTGGGGGTTGGTGGTGTCGTCCAACAGTTCTCACCCAGGTTAATCATTCCATGAAAGTGATGACCGAAGAGACTTTCGGCCCCATTATGCCAATAATGCCTTTTTCCACAGTTGAAGAAGCGGTATCTTTGGCAAACGATTCAATTTATGGATTGAGTGCTGCTGTCTTTGCCTCAGAAACTGAAGCCTTAGAAATTGCCCAGCAGATAGATGCAGGTGCTATTAGTATCAACGATGCAGCACTCACTGCCATCATGCACGAGGGAGAGAAAAACGCCTTCAAATTTTCCGGTATGGGAGGATCGCGCATGGGTGCAGCAGCGCTGAAACGATTCATGCGAAAAAAAGCTATTTTAATTAAAACCAACGCGAGTAATGACCCTTGGTGGTTTGATAATGAATCATAAATACTGTCAACAAACAAGGGATAAGTTTTTAGAATTAGCTCTTTCAAGGTGGATAACAATTTTGGACAATAAATTCCTCTTTAACCTCTTATCCCTGTGTTCTCTGTGCTTAACAAAGTTAAATTAATTACTTTTAAACCACAGAGGCACAGAGGAGGACACTTGCGTGGTGAGGCAGGCAGCACAGTCTTCTCCAAAGGGAGAGGCTAGCGCCTTCGCAGAGCGTCTCGTAGAGAAGGGGGTTTTCCCCATGAGCGACTGCCAAAAGGGTTTTTCGATTTGAGTAAAGTGTCCGTAGCGCTGAGAAAAAATAAGAGATTTTACTAGTCACCTTGAAAGGGCTATTTTTTAGGATTGCTATATCTACACACTCGTCGAAGCTTTTTTACCCAAAGCTTCTGCTTTCATTTTTGCATTTACTTTGGAATATTTGCTTAGAACAGGAGCGATTTCATCTATTTTTTCGGAAGATGGTGTTGAAATGGATAAATTAGAGCTAATTTCTTCTAGCTGAGGCTTCTCCTCTACTTTTCCTTCCCATGAGTAGTTGCAAATTTTACTGTGAAGTAGTGTACCTACTGTCACATTAATTGCAAAGGCAAAGGAATCTACAAAGATTATATCTATAGCTTGATTAATCATGAGTTCCTCTTGAGCTTTATTGAGCTTCAAGTAATTGTTGATGTTGACTACACAAGGGATAATGTCTTTTCCAGAAAGTAAATATATTTTGTAGCCGTAGTACTTAGCAAGTTAATGTAAAATTTAGCTCATACAAAAAGATAGTATCTCTAATTGAATGATTTAAGACGAATCCCCAGTGAGCTAAAACTTGTCATCTGGGATTTGAAACCCATATTTTCTTTGCAGAAGTCCAGCTATTTGAGCGATCCAGTTAGCTAGACGATTGAATTTATGCTCGATAGTCTTTTCGTTGTCATTCAATCGGTACAAGCGATCGCGTTTACTCACCAGGATCTACCCCTTTGAGTCGTTCCTGGAACGCAACCGCAGCTGTGACACCTTTAAAAAGATTTTCTCAATTAAATATGATTTGGAGAGCAAACAAGGGATAAATAAGGATAGTTTGATTTGTGGTGACGATTTTCTTAGTTTATGACCTATTGCCTCAGAATTGCCGACCTACCTACAAATGAGCGTCCGCGTGAGCGATTAATGACGCATGGTGCGAAAATTTTAGCCACAGCGGAGTTAATCGCAATTCTTCTAGGCACCGGTCAAGGGCCAGGGAAACTGTCTGCTGTGGGTTTGGGACAATTTATTTTGAGCGAATTAGGCAAACACCAACGCGATCCTTTGGTAGTTCTGCGAGAAGTTAGCCCTGCTGAGTTAATGCAAATTTCTGGTGTTGGCCCGGCGAAGGCGACAAGCATTTTAGCAGCAATCGAATTGGGTAAACGGGCTTTTCAATCTCGCCCTAACGATGGCACATTAATTGATAGCCCACTTGCTGCTGCTGCTACCCTCAGTCAAGATTTGATGTGGCAGGTACAAGAACGTTTTGCAGTGGTGCTGTTAGATGTCAAGAATCGCTTATTGGGAACACAAGTAATTACCATTGGCACAGCAACCGAAACCCTAGCTTCTCCTCGTGATATTTTTCGGGAAGTTATTCGTCAAGGCGCAACGCGGGTAATAGTTGCCCACAATCACCCTTCTGGGAACCTTGAACCTAGCCAGGAAGATATAGAATTAACGCGCCAGTTGTTAGCAGGAGCGCAGCTTTTGGGGATTCCAGTACTAGATCATCTGATTTTGGGTAATGGCAATCATCAGAGTTTGCGGGAGCTAACAACGTTGTGGGACGAACATCCGCAAGGGGATTAAAATAATTCGTAATGACGCTCGTTCCGACGCTCCTACGTCGCTATCGCTACCGCTTCTCTACGAGACGCAGAGCGAACCTTAACGTAATTCGTAATTAAAGAAAATCTTTAATTACCCTCACTAGAGTTAAATCGAAAAGGATTTCCGATGTTAGGTTTTGCTCATTGGGGTTCTTGTTAAGTGTTACAAGTGTATGTGGCTAAGTTTAACAAGGGAATTTTGCCTCAAGTCTTGTTAATTAAGATGGTAGCTGGATGTACGCCATCCTGTATTAGCGATCGCCTCAAATTCTGGGTTGGCTGGTAGCTGGTAGGGTTGTCTAGCTACGGTAGTGGAGTATTAGCTCGATCGAGACCAACATTGTTAGATTTGGAAATTGTGGTAGCACCTGGTGTTATCAGTAGCTACGCCAAAATTGAGATGAAAATTTCTGGTAGTTTAGCAGGAACTGTAATGCCTGACGAAAAGCCGCTCCACTTTAGGTTTTGAGGGGTGAACGTCTTTTAAGTCGGGGATGAAGGCTAATTGTAGGCAAAAGCCTACTCTTAAATTCACTAATCACGCTGTTGCTCTAAACCACACGCTGAATTTGCTAATTTGACATGAATGAGGAGAGAATCTATTAGTCAAGTTAAAATAACTTTCCAAAACGTAATAGTGGACGTTACAGAATTAGTCAAAGTTTCAATTATTCTTTTGATCGTTGCGACAGGTGTAGCTCTGCTGTCGCGACAGTTGCGAATCCCTTATGTTGTGGGTTTAGTATTAGCAGGTTTGCCCATCACTGAGCTATTATCTCGTCCGATTGGTTTAAATCCAACTCTTGTTTTAAATCTTTTCCTGCCAATTCTCCTGTTTGAAGCTGGAATCAATACAGATGTCAGTCGCCTACGCAGTACCTTTAAACCAATTGCCCTTCTAGCTGGGCCAGGGGCTGTGCTTTCCAGTGGTATTATTGCGGTCCTGTTGAAATTTGGATTGGGACTAAGTTGGATACCTGCCTTATTTGTAGGAGTAATTCTGGCAAACACTGATACAGTTTCTATGATTGCTGTCTTCAAGGAGATACCAGTACCCTCGCGGCTTTCCACCATCGTTGAAGGTGAAACCCTATTTAACGATGCTGCTGCCCTTGTTATGTTCAACCTAGTTTTGCAAGTATATTCGACAGGTTCACTCACGTTACTACAAGGAATCGAACAACCGCTATTTATCTCTCTAGGAGGCTGCCTCGTAGGGTTAGTATTAGGCTACTTGAGCATACCTGTATTCGCCCGTTTGGACGATCCCCTTAGCAGTTTATTGCTGACGGTAGCAGTTGCATTAGGCACTTTTCAGATTGGAGATTTTCTAGATGTATCAGGTGCTGTAGCCGTAGTTGTAGCTGGATTAATTTTCGGGACTTTTGGTCTTTCTCACAATACTTCTGCTTCTAGTCGCATTACCTTGTTGAGTTTCTGGGAATATGCCAGTTTTACTGTCAACACCTTTATTTTTCTATTGATTGGTGTAGAAATAGACTTGGTAACGCTCTGGAGGACTTTACCAGCAATTCTACTTGCAGTTTTGGCCTATCAAGTCGGGCGAGTTCTTACAGTTTATCCTTTGCTAGCAGGGATTCGTTGGATTGACCGCCCAATTCCTATCCGCTGGCAACATTTACTGTTTTTAGGTAATATCAAAGGCTCACTCTCAATGGCTCTGGCATTGAGCTTACCCACTACATTACCAGGGCGAGAAGTCCTGATAGCTATAGTTTTCGGTAGTGTGTTGGTGTCGTTAGTAGGACAGGGTTTAAGTTTACCTTGGGTAGTAAAACGTTTAAAATTATCTAAATTTTCAGAAATTCAACAACAGGTTGAAGAATTGCAAGCCCAGTTGATGACAGGTAAAGCAGCACAAGATGAATTAGATAGCTTGTTGAAATCAGGGGTGTTGCCGAAAGCCGTTTATGAAGAGATGCGTTCAGCTTATCAGGTACGAATTGCAGGTGCAGAAAAGATACTGCGAGAACTTTATAATCGTCGTCCTGACGAGTTAGATGGCAAAAGTCGCAATAGTGGTAAACTTGATGCCATTCGCCGACGTTTACTGCTGGCAGAAAAAGGAGCGCTCAATGAGGCAATGCGGAAACGAATTCTCTCTGAAGAAATTGTGCGCGGACGGATACAAACTCTTGATGAACAATTGCTGAAACTAGAAGATGATTAAGTAGTTCTTGAGTATGGGGTATGGTGCATAAAAAGAAATGTTTTTATTCCCTGGCTTCCCCATTCGGATGTGGAGGTTTGGCGATGCAAATATGTCTCGAAAATTTTCATGTTCGTTTCGGTGATAATTACAATTCTACCTATAGCAAAATGCACTTTTTTAAGATTTATCTTTTAAAGGCGATCGCTTATTTTTAATCACCCTACCAGGACTGAGAAAAGAAATTCCTTGCTGAAAGTCAGTACCAATCATCACTGCTTCCACTACAGGCTCAGATATTTCTGTTTGAGCTACCCACTCGACAATAAAATTTGCTCCTAAACCTCCACTGGTGTCATTTCTATTCACAAAAAAAGTTGTCGAAGCTAGTGCATCAAGTTGAATAGGTTGCTCCAAATACTGTTTCACTAATTTCCCCTCTGAGTTATAGTAGCGCACAGCAGTAATGATGATGGGATTGGTCAAATCTGTATTCCGAATACTGAGCGTAACTGCTAACTCGAAAATCTCCTGGCGATTGTGATGATAGATATGTGAATAGACAGGTACATAAATAGTTTGACCGCTAGCTATCTTAAAATTCTTATCCAGCATCACTATTTTTTGAACTGGTGTAGCTTGAGTAGCATCGGGTTGTGACTTGGATGGAATATTGGCTGATTGACAAGATGCCAGAAAAATAACAGCGATCGGTAAATAAATATGTAGATACGGCTTCATCAAAACTATTTACACTCATTTTTCATCAGTGTATAGCTAACCCCACCTAATAAAGAATTTAGGTAGGGACTGCGCTCAACATCTTTGTTGAATAAAATCAATGACTTGATGTAAACATCCTGGTTTAGTTACAATCAGTACAGTTGAATGAGGTTCCAGTACTGTACTGCCGTTAGGAATCATCAAATTTTCGTGGGGATGGGCTTGGTAGCCAATAATTAGCGAACCACTTGGAAATCCTGAATCTTGAGCGATTTCGGCAACGCTACGACCAGCAACATAGCAATTGTTTGGGATGGAAAGTTTTAGTACCTCAATTTGCCCTTGTTCAAAATGCATCATTGATTCCACTTGGGGATACTCAATGGCATTCACCATTGTTGAAACCGCTAGTTCAACAGTACTGATAATGTGGTTGGCTCCAGCTATCCGCAGTGGTTCAGCAAAATCGGGGTGACGCATCCGACTTAAAAGGTGTGGAACACCATAATGTCTAGCAAGAGTTACCATTGCTAAGTTTAAGGCATCACTTCTCAGAACAGCTGCCAAGGAGCCGGTTTTTCGAATCCCAGCTTCTAACAATACTTCTGTACTCACGGCACTGCCTTCAAAAGCCATTACCCCTACTTGTTCGCGGGCGTAGCGACAAGCGATAGGGTCAATATCAATTACAGCAACAGTATGTCCTAGTTCTACTAGTTTTTGCGCCAAACTTAAGCCTACTAAGCCTGCTCCACCAATTAGTACGTACATAGCTCTTCTTTGTGCTCTCTTCGACTTCCTATTCCGCTTTACAACTTAGCAAAGGAATGTAATGCTATTTATTAAATTTAGCTGCGTAGCAGCTTACTACTTGCTTATTAAAGAGTGAAATTGAAAAGAAATAATATAAAACTACTTGCTTATTAAAGAGTGAAATTGAAAAGAAATAATATAAAACTAAAAGCCTTCTCAAATTGAAAATTGAGAAGGCTTTTAGTAAGTATAAATATCCCTGGCACCGAGCTATTTTTGCGTAGGGCTACCCCTAAACTATCGTTGCCGCAACAGCGTTTCACCTCTGAGTTCGGGAAGGGTTCAGTGTGGTTCCACCGCGCAATAGACACCAGAAAAAGTTTTGATTGCTAATTCGTAATTCTTTAATTACGAATTACACAGCAACCCTGAAGACTGCACAGTAACGCTAAACCAAATGTTTTCATAACAAGTAATTTCGAATTCCGA
>NZ_NOLI01000112.1:0-25938 GCF_002245975.1 Nostoc sp. 'Peltigera membranacea cyanobiont' 213
AGTGGGGGAGATGAGGGAGATAAGGGAGCAGGGGGAGCAGGGGGAGCAGAGGAGAATAACTAATGCCCAATGCCCAATGCCCAATGCCCAATGCCCAATGACTAATTACTAATGACTAATGACTAATGACTAATTTATTATGAATAAAATTGCTTATCTTCAATGTCCGACAGGAATTTCTGGTGATATGTGTCTGGGTGCTTTGGTCAGTTTGGGTGTTCCTGTAGAGTATTTAATTGAAAAACTCAATGGGTTGGGTATTGAACAGGAATATCAGTTAAGGGCGGAATTTGTCCAACGGAATGGCCAGCAGGCGACTAAAGTCCATGTGGATTTAGTACGCGATCGCCATCACCATGACCACCACGGCCACGAACACAGTCACCATCACACACGCCACTTGCCAGAAATCGAGCAGATGATTCTCAAAGCGGGGTTGCCATCACGGGCAGAAGCTTGGAGTTTAGCGGTATTCCGACAGTTAGCAGTGGCAGAAGGGGCAGTGCATGGCATTTCTCCTGAAAAAGTTCATTTTCATGAAGTGGGTGCTATAGATGCGATCGTAGATATTGTGGGTACTTGCCTGGGGTTAGATTGGCTGGGAATTGAAAGTACTGACAAAGGATTGCCCCTACTTTATTGCTCGGCGTTCCCCACTGGTGGCGGTACTGTTCGGGCTGCACATGGTCAGATGGCAGTACCAGTACCAGCAGTATTAAAACTGTGGGAAATGCGGGGTTGTCCAGTTTATAGTAACGGCATTGATAAAGAACTGGTAACACCAACAGGAGCCGCGATCGCTACTACTTTGGTAAGAGACTTTGGTTCACCACCCGCGATCGCTATCAAGCAGGTAGGACTGGGAGCAGGAACCATAAATTTACCCATTCCCAATATTTTACGCCTCTGGCTGGGCGAAAGCACAAGTTTACAGTCAAATTTCAGCGATTCTGAAGATAGTAGCTCAAATTTAGAAACCATCTCAGTACTAGAAACCCAAATTGATGACTTAAATCCCCAAGCGATCGGCTATGTATTTGAGGCGTTATTTGCTGCTGGTGCGGTGGATGTTTTTACCCAAGCGATCGCAATGAAAAAGTCTCGTCCAGGGATTTTGCTGACTGCGATTTGTCATCCAGAAAATTTACTCAGTTGTGAAAGGGTTATATTTCGTGAAACTACAACTTTGGGTATTCGGCGAACAACTCAGCAACGTGCCATTTTACAACGGGAAATCCAACATGTGGAAATTGAATATGGCAAAGTCCGTGTCAAAGTAGCATGGAAAGGACAATCACCAGAAAAAGTTATTGCTAACGTGCAACCAGAATATGAAGATTGTGCAGAGTTAGCCCGAAAACATAATATTCCCTGGCGTGAAATTCAACGGTTGGCGCTACAGCGTTGGTATTTAGTTAATAGTTAAAATCTCTTCGTTCCTCCTTTTCTGTCTCTGACTGAGAAGCAGACAACCTATAAAAGCTTATTTTAGAATCGCTTTTACATTAACTTGACACCAATGCACCAGAGCCAACACCAACTAAAAACCCCTCCAAGATTGGAAGGGTTAAAGTAATTTTTGCTAATGGGATGGTGATTAATGGGAAACAGAAGCTTTTCCTCCTTGATGAGCGATAAATACAGCATGAATGGGTTTGAGGTCGCTGACTTTTGTAGAAGAAGTGGGTAAATTATTGGAGTTAATAGCTACAGGTTTGCCACTATTGTTAGTAGTTGTTTGAGCGCCACCGATTCCAGGCAATAAAGCAATAGAAGTGACAATTAATACAGAATCTATCAAAATTGAGAGTTTCATAAAATTATTTTTATTTCTAGTCAAGTGCAATTAGCTTTCTTGAATAATAGATTCTCATTTTTTGTTCAGTCTTAACTTCCTGCACTTAGATCGCCCGATCGGTTGATTTATTCCTCACCCATTCGGGTGAGCTAATTGATTACTAAAGAATTTCGAGAGCTTTTAGCACCTCTGCTGTTGACTGATATCGTTGCGTAAAGTCGAAATGTACCATTCTATTTAAAATAATCACTAAATCGTTTGTAGCGTCAGTTAGTTCGCGCCAATGTTGCCAAATCTGTTGATTGCCATCAGCTTCGCCTTGAACAATTATTTCACCAGTATTTATATCTCTGCGAAATTCTCTAGGGTCTACTCCAGTTAAACCCTGAATTCCCATAATTCCCAACGCATAAATATCGCTGTTGAGTTTTGGCAAACCACTCATTTGCTCAGAAGGTGCATAACCAGGAGTACCAATTGAAATGGTCTGAGCTTCTTGCTGCTGAGGGTGAATTTGCTTAACAGCACCAAAGTCAATTAAAACAATATGTCGATCTGATTCTCGCCTAATCAAGTTACTAGGTTTAATATCTCGATGGATTACGCCATAGCTATGCACAAAAACAAGCACGTGTAAAACTTCTTTGAGTATATCCACAACTTCAGCTTGTTTTAGTCGCTTCCCAGAGGTTAGCTCTTTGTCCATCGCGTGCCCTCGCACAAATTCTTGCACTAAAGAAAATTGCCGATTTTCTTCAAAAAAAGCTAGCAGTTGGGGAATTTGTGGATGCTTACCCAAAGTTTCTAAAATTTCTGCTTCAGCATCAAATAATCGTCTGACGACATTTAAATATTCTGCATCTTGGCGGGGGGGACGCAACTGTTTAACCACACACTGCGGATTACCAGGACGCTGGATATCATCAGCTAAATAAGTATTACTAAATCCACCAGAACCCAAGCCTTGAGTAATTTTATAGCGGTTGTTTAGTAGGGTTCCTAGTGCAATATCTTGCCCGATGGAATCAGCAATTACAGTTGGTGCTTCATTTAAGGCATCACCGCGCTGCCGTAAAAGACCTTGCAATTCCACAATTAATTGTTGGTGTTCTTGAACCCGTTGGGTAATTTCTTGTTGTTCTTGTTTCGTTTGATAAGCACTATAGGCAAGGACACTCCCGGCGGTAAATACTAACCCCAACGCCGGAGGGATTACTGGGAACCATCCAGCTTGGGTAAAAATGACAAAATTGCCTCCAAATAACAAAGCAAGGGCTGTTGCTCCTGCTAGTCCTAAGCCTAGCGGATGCTGAATCCGCGATACCAGTAACCCACCAACTACAGTCCATCCCCATATCCACAGGACTTTCCCCCACTCAGGTAGAAACCAAAATAGAGGCTGTTTGTTAAGAACAGCACTAAGAATTTGACTAATACTGTGGGCATGAATTTCAATTCCTGCCATTTTGCCGGAATTATCTGATTTACCAGTAGCAAAAGGCGTATTAAAAATATCATTTAAACTATTAGCTGTTGAACCAATTAAAACGATGCGGTCTTTCACCAAATCTGGTTTAACTTGATTTTCAAGCACTTCTGTAATACTTACCTGCTGGGCAATTTGATGACCAGAACGGTAATTAAGCAAAACTTGGTAGCCATTTGTGTCTGCTTTCTGATAACCGCCAGCGTTACTTTGCAGGGGTTTAAATATAGTATCTCGTAGTCGTAGTTCCTTTTTTGGGGTAAATTCTAGTCGGATGTTTCCAACTTCTAAGTATTTGAGTGCTAGCTGTAAACTAAAAGAATAAGTACTTTGACAAGAATCGGATTCTTCTGCACTTACCAATAATAGGTTGCGACGAATTGTAGCATCAGTATCTTCTACAACATCATTAAATCCTACTCGCTCTGCTTCAACCCCTTTTGGCGGTGCTATTCCCGGATTGTTAGAACCAGAATGTTTACAAATAGGAATGATGATATCGCTCTGTTGTAGGCGTTGCAGCAACTTTTCATGACCAGGCTGTACTGGTAAGTCACGGAAAATATCTAGACCAATGGCTCGCGGTTCATAAGCTTCAAGTTTTCCTAACAGTCGGTCTAGAAGTTCGCTAGATAGGGGCCAATTCCACTTTTGGATATCTTTTTCAGTTAAAGCAACAATCAATAAACGAGAGTCTGGGCCTGGGTCGCTACGTAATTGCATCATCTGGTCATAGACCTTCATCTCTAGAGGCTCGAAAACCCCAAGTTTTTGAATGCCTACTAGTAAAAGTGTAGCGATCGCACTTGACAAAATAACTGGCTGTCTAAATAAACTTTTAAAATTCACAACCATTTCTTTTAAATATATTTTACTTTAAAATATACATATTTTTTATCCCAATTCTCATCATTGAAATTATTCTATGCAATTTGCAACTTTTCTCGAAATACCAATATCCCCAACTTCTTAAAAAAGTTGGGGATATTGTTGCTTACGAATGATTAAGTAGGGCTATATCTGTTTAAGATAATGCACAATTGCCTCTGCTGTTGGCAAATTAGTTGCCAGTAAAACTTGATTAATAGTGCATAACCTTAGCAGCGCTTCTTCATTTGCTTGACCAGGCTGAGGTTGCAGCAAATCTCTCAGGAAAATAACTGCTAAAATTTCTCCTGCTCCAACCAATGAAGCAATTGTTTGATACCCTCCAGAAATTGGTGCTGGGGTTTGTTGACTAATAGTTATTCCCGCCTTTTGATGTAAAACTTCACCAACAGATGGCCAGGTAATTGTAAAACTCTGTGAGAAAAATTCTTGATGTTGAGAAACAAATTCAGCAAGTTCTGATTTTTTGCTCTCATGAGCGATGAGTACTATGTTTCTTTCAATAATCGCTTGCGGAGGCTCACTGACATTTGTTTCTTCTGGAGTTTCATCAGATTGAGTTGCTTCTATTTCAGAAGTCTCTGCAATAGTTTCATGATATTGAGTTGTTTCTGCTTTAGAAGTCTCTTCAATCGTTTGACTGATGCTCTCAGTAGCTCCACTTTCTGTTGTTTCCAAAGATGGAATATAACCGAAGTCGGAAATTTCACTTATTTGTGCAGCAACATCATCAACATATAGACTAACTTCTTCAGTACTTGCATTATTAAAATCAATGTATTGATTGCTTAAAACTTCCGCAACGATGTTATCAGGCTCCGTCAATGCTTCCGAAATTTCCCTTCCTGTTTCATCAACAGCCAAACTAGGTTCTACTTCGTCAACATCTGCACTGTCTTCTGCTGCCAATGACCTCTCTAAATCTAGCAGTTCATCATTGACATCTGGTGTAACTTGGCTCAATTTTTCTGACGGCTGAATCTCTTCTTCAGGAACTTCGTTGACAAATTCACCCAAATCTGAATGTACTTCTTCTGCGACTGGCGTATCTAAATCTACTACTTCATTTTCATTATGAGTAGCTTCAAGAATGGTACTCTCCTCTTCAGATACTTCGCTGAAAATGTCACGCGGCTGTACGAAGGTGACTTCTGCTTCGAGTGCTTCCTCTAATGCATTCTCATCTGACGTAGCTTCGGGAATGGTACTTGGTGCAGGAATTTGCTGGAAAATGTCACGCGGCTGTACGAAAGTGACTTCTGCTTCGAGGGCTGCCTCTAACTCTGCATCCTCATCGGACGTAGCTTCGGGGATGGCACTTGTATCACGCCGTTGTACAAAAGTAGATTCTGCTTCGAGTGCTGCTTCAAAATCTGCAACATTATCGTGAGTGGCTTCTGGAACTATACTTGCCTCTTCAGGAGTTTCGATGATGTTTTCCGGTGCTGCGATCGCATCATCAGCTACAGTAAAAGAAACTTCCTCACTATTGGCGCTAACTTCTGGTGTTTGCAAATCCACAACTTCATCACGGCTATCGTGAGGAACTTCGCTGATTGCTTCTGGTGCCTGAACAATGTTTTCAGGAACGATTACCTCAACAACTGGGATGACATCATCTGGTTGAGTAGCAACAACTTCTGAGATTTCGCTGGTTTCTGGGGAAGGTGTTTTTACTTCTTGACTAATTGGCGTTGGAACTTCGTTAACTACTTCTGGGGCTGAATTGGTAACATTGGCAGCGCTGACATTTTCAGGCGATCGCGGCCGAGAAAACAGTGAAGGGTCTATAATTCTAAAGACTGTCTCTGGTTGTTCATAAGCAGGAGCAACTGCTTCCAAAATTAGAACGTAATCTGCAATCCTGATAATATCTCCATCACTCAAAGAATACGATCGTTCTTTTTCAGCTTGTTTCCCATTAAATATTGAGCCATTTCTACTACCAAGGTCAGAGAAGTAGTAATTTCCACTTTTAACAAAAAACTTCGCATGTACCCGACTGATATCAGGACTGTCTAATACTAAATCAGAATCAGGAGAACGACCTATTAACCATTCTCCTCTGGTTGTAGTTTCTGTGGTAAGGTCAACTTCCTTGACTTCACTGAGAGTTGGTGAGTAGCTAACTTTTACTTTCATATTAATTTTTGGTTAATTTTATTGATTTCTGCTACCCAGCGCTGACGGGTAGTATGTTCTAAATTTAAAATATCATCTTGTGACCAATGGAAATGATAAGCAATAAAAGCTACCTCCTCATATAAAGTATCAGAGGGGTAGCTTACGACTCCCCCGCTAGTTCTAGCTCCACTGAAAATTGAGTATTACAGTGGGGACATTGTGTCGGAATATGTACATCACCTTGCTGATTGATTCGATTATAAAATTCTCGGAGATAGGCAATGTCATGCAAGAGTAATTCTTCAAGTAAATCAGGATTAACAGAATTGAGACTGCCCAAGCGAGTTATTACCCGTGCAAGCATTACTAATACGCCGTAAGCTGGATTTTCCTGAACTCTGCGCTCTTGTTGCACCAAAATTTCATCTTTGGCGGTGGCTAAACGCATCACCCCATGACGATGTATTCGTTGTTCGCTATCACTCAATCCTCTAGGAAGAGTGAAGGCAAATTCTGTACAGAGAGTATCCTTTTTACGGGGCATAGGTAATTAAAATAATTCGTAATTCGTAATTCGTAATTCGTAATTCGTAATGACGCTCTCTACGAGACGCTAAAAGCGTAGCTTGCTTCCCTGAAAGGGTACGCGGACTCGCTATCGCTACGCTAACGTAATTAAGTTTTGTAACGGCGATTTAGACTCCGCTACAAAACTTCCCACTTGTTAGTTGCTCTTCACTTAAACTCCCAAAATTAGTTAAATTTGGTCATTTGGCAATAATAACTAGTTCTTTTTCCCCATCTCCCTCATCCCCCAGTGCCCCATTCAATTATGAAGAACTATTTCGGGGGAATTTATTGTATCTTCTGGTATGGAAGTTTCGCTTTCCAAGCCATTTTCCAAGCCATTAATTCGACGATAAAAATCTTGCAGGTAATTTAAATCTTGGGCAAAAAAGTTTTCTACTATTGCAGGAGTTACTTCTGATAAAGCACCCAAGTGGGTAATCACTCGTGACAAGATAATAATTGTGGCATAAACGGGATTAGCTTTAACGCGTGGGTCACGCAAGGGTGCAATCTCGTCTATCGCCGTTGATAACCGCATTACACCTTTGCGGTGGAGGTTGCCTTCAGAGTCTAGATACCCCTTTGGCAATGTAAATTCAAACTCTGTAGGAAACATACTCCTCCTAATTACTTCACGCGCTTAAATTCCTCAAAAGCAACCTCCATTTCCTCAATTTCGATGTCATGGCTGCGGGCGTTAACATCGGCAATTTTGTAACTTGCGGGCCAAGCACCGGCTAATTCAAATCTAGCTACTTCTTCATTTGCCTGATTATAAATAGACAAAGCAACAAGTCTACGTTGCCCAGACCAATTACCTTTTTCGACTTTTTCAAACCACTTCCAAAAATCCATAGATTTAGTGGTACCTCTACGCAGAGTGAGATTACCACTTTTAGGATTGCTAGGAAGTTTAGTTCTCACCACTTGACCTTTTGACTGCCCTTTTGTACCCCAGGTTTGAGAGGTAACTTCACAAATTTCAATTACCTCTTGGGTTCTTTTGAAGCCTTGACACTCCAAAAAGAAGCAATTGGCATCGTTTTGACCTTCTAGTGTCAGTTCTAAATAGAACCGATGGGCTGTCAGAACTTCTGGAATTCGGCTTGCGGATTGTACCACTGTTAAATAATTCGTAATTCGTAATTCGTAATTCGTAATTCGTAATGAAGCTTGCGACTCGCTACCGCTACGCTCTAAGCAAAGCTATGCCGCAGGCTTTACCTAATTACGATTATTTGATTCGTTTAATTCCTTCGTGAACCAATTCAACTGTTTCATTTGCCATATCACCACCAGAGGCAGTTAATGTAGGGCCAGTATATTTGCAAGGATAGCAATTGACAATGTTCCACCGTGCTTTTTCAGAGCCTTGTTGGTCGTAAGCAACCACTGAACCCGTCTTGCGATTTTGTGCCCACTTCCGAGGATCGCCCATATCTTCGTTACAATCTTGATACCATTTATAAAGGTCTATATCATCAGTGGCGATGACTTTTACTGTGATGTTGGTAAATTTAACAACAGTTGGTGTAGCTTGACGCATTAGTTTAGCGCCCTTAGATGAACCGTGGACTTCTTGCGCTGGTGTATTTTCAACGCCTAGTCCACTAATTTCTTTGATGAATTTATCAGTAATTCCATCAGCCTCAAAGTAAAATTTACAAGAGGTTAAAAATTCGCCTGCCATACTTTTAGACTCCTTTGTGTGTAGTTAATTTGGGAATGGGGAATGGGGAGAGACGCGATAAATCGCGTCTCTACAAGAGGAGAATTCTTGGACTATTCGCTATCTTCAATGCCATTCCATTGGCTGATGCGGAAAACCACAAATTCAGCCGGTCTGACTGGGCAAACACCGACTTCGATGTACAAACGTCCTAAAATTCTGGTTTCTGGTGGGTTCAATTCTTCGTCACACTTGACATAAAATGCTTGTGCTGGAGATGCCCCAAATAAAGCACCTTCACGCCAGATACGCTCTAAGAAATTACTGACGGTGCGGGTTACACGCGCCCATAAATCTTGGTCGTTCGGTTCAAAAACTACCCATTGAGTTCCCAATTCTAGGGATTTCTCAATATAGCTAATTAACCGCCGCACACTGATGTAACGCCACTCTGTTTTATCTGGCTCAACTAAAGTGCGTGCGCCCCAAATGCGAATACCTCGATTTGGGAAGTTGCGAATGCAATTTATCCCCAGGGGATTTAATAGTTCTTGTTCGCGGAAGTTTGTGTCATAGCCCAAACCGATTACGCCTCTAGGAACTTCATTTGCAGGCGCTTTGTAAACTCCTCTGGTTTCATCGGTGCGGGCCCAAACACCCATCACATGACCACAAGGAGGTACTAAAATTGGATTACCGCGATCGCGTGGATTAGGTACTTTAATCCAAGGATAATAAAGGGCCGCAAACATCGAACGACGGTTAAATCTATTCAACCATTCCACTACTTGTTGAGGTTTGACGGCATCCGGTGGCGCATCAAGGACAACCATACGGTTAGGCGGGTTGGGAATATCGCCACTGGCAGAACCTTCGCACATACTAATCATCAGTTCGATGATGCCGTGGACTTGATCTAAATTAAGTATCTGCTCTTGATAAGCCCGCATCACATCAGGACAGGCCAGCATTGTGATTTCATCAACTTCAAAGATACCGCGTACCCCGGTGCGATCGTCTCGAACCCCTTCTAAATTTTGCGAAAATCTGTCGGGTGGGGCGGCGACAATGGGCGGCGCTAGTTCATATTGACCATTTACCGGACGACGAGCTAAAGGCTGTCCACTTTGAGTTATGTCTTCTAAGGTGATGTACATGGAATTTCTCAATGCCGTCACCGCATAAGTCGCTGCTTGAGCAGCAGGTTCGCGGTTCATTGTCAAGTTTTCGTATTCCTCTAAAAGTTCATCTCCCCGACGAATTTGGATGGTGAAATATTCGCCTGTATTTGGAGGCGCTTCTCCTTCAGTACCTTCGGGTAAGGCGCGGGGCGAACCATCAATAATTACAAGATTTACTAATCCGCCTGATGCTTGCTCAGGGCGCAAAGTAAAGCGGAGGGCTGGACGATTACCTCTAGAGTTGATTCTCAGGGTAGCCGGTTCTGGAGTTGCCGGTCTGGGTGCGCCTGGTAACTGAGTGCCAATGCTTGTTACCCAGCAGCGACCGCCCCCATTCATAAAGTAGCCGTAGACTGAAAAGGGTAAATAGGCGTTGAAGTCGGTGAAGCCGTCAGAGTTGAGACGGGCAAAGTAGTTTAAAAATTGTGTCCAAGTGGTTACTAGCATGGGCTTGTATAACTCAGCCCCACCACGAACGTCTTCTGTAAAGCCGACAAATCCGGCAACTGCCGTGCTAACACCTTCAATTGGTCGGCTACCCCGGTCAATTTCTTCAATATAGACACCAGGAGCAAAGTAATCAAGTCTAGCCATGAAAGTCTCTCCAAGTCGGTAAAAAGCTAATTATTCAGGAGTTAGAAATATTTCTTTGAAAGTATTACTTTGGTTATCTACCAATGCATTGACGTTTTGGGGTAAATAGCCAGGATGATTCAGAATCAAAACATAATTACCTAAATGAAGGTCTTCAAAGAAGAACAGCCCTTCTTTAGTGGTTAATATGGATTTTTCAGTTCCCCTCACAGTTACCTCTGTCGCTACCAACGGCAGATTTGTCACCGCACTTTTGACAATACCCGCGATCGCAACTCGCCTGGTTAATACTAGACTGTCGCTATCACGAGATAATTGATTTCGCAAATTGAAAATCCGCTCCCAAACCAAAGGTACTGGAGTAGGTTGTGGCTCGAAGGGGATTGTAACTGTCAAATATAAGGCTGAACGCAATGGCACATTCAGAGCGCTCCATAAAGAGCCAATTTCAATTGGCGGCTCTAGGGCAACTGTCATGTTCAAATTACCATAGCCCCGTAACTCAGGAACCAAAAACTCCTCTTCTAAGGTGCGATGGCGCAAAAGTACAGCCAACGCCTCACTAATAAAGTGATGTTCACCTAAAGCTGTTCTATCCCAGGCTGTTAATAGCAGCGAAACATCAAACCAAGCGGGTGCCCAATTTACAGTAGCAGGTTGTAGAGCGCGTGTTAGCTTGCGCTCAACTTGCCTACCAGAATGTTGTACCTGCTTACTCTCACGGATATCAAAAATGTATAAATTGAGAGTCGGGCCTGCTCCCTCTTCCCTTCGATTACCAGGATGGCTAAAGTCAATTTGCTCTGTACTGGTAAGTGAGGTTCCTCCAGCGAGAATTTCGGCTAAAGTTTGAAGAACGAAGATAAGCATGAAGGTGTTCTGCTGGTAGCTAATCCAGATGCATCTACAGTATATGTATCGGTCTTCTAAAGTTAATTAGACTTTTGTCGATATTTTTGGGATTGGGAATTGAAAAACTCTTCTTGAGTCTTGATTACCCATTACCCATTCCCCAATCTTCCCACAATGATGATTGAGGGAACTGGAAGATATTAGATTCAAAAATCCGAAAAGCAGTAACTTCAGTTTGTAGATTAGTCTGGAGCAATTCTTAATGGGATGCACTACATTTTTTTGTGGACTGGACATTTTACTAGTATTGCAAACAACAATACTAGACACTGTATATACTTAAAAAAAGGAGAAGTGCATCCAAATAAAAACTTAATAATTCTTTGTATTAACTATCTAACAAGATAACTTAACAAAAAAATAAACATTCCTGGGACTGCATAATTTTATACTAGTCGGCAGAAGATTAAAACATTTGGTTGCAAAAAGCGAGTGAAGCTATGACACTAGGCTTTTCTGTACAAAAACTAGAGAATGGCTCGAATTATTTGAATTCCTCAGATATTCAGAGCTTTTGTCAGCTAGAGTCTGAGCAGTTAACTAGTCAATATCCAATTCTTTTCGCTCGGATTGTCTATCATGATTGCTTGCTGAAAAATCATCAGGAAGTTATAAGTTATGGTCAAAACCAAGCTCCTTTTTCTCGAAAAACTTTGGATTATTTGCGCTCAGAAGGATGGCTGACAGATTTTCCGCCTGCTTTGACTTTGCATGAATTTAAGCTGAAGGATTTTTCATCTATTTCTTACATTTGCCCCATAGCCTATAGAAATCAAAAACCTGAATACATTCAAATCATTACTCATAAACCTCTGTCAGAGAGTTTGCAAGTGTCTGTTAAACGCTCTGCTATGCTCTTGAGTAAGTATATAGATATTTACTTAGACTATGGAAGACAAAAAACTGAAATTCAACTCCTAGAAGATGTTTTGCATCGAATAGGGCATCAATTACGTAACTCTCTAGGGCTTATAGGATTATATGCACATAACTTATGCTTAGGCTTAGAAGATAGTCCTTGGCAAGAGCAAGCAACAATTATTGGCGAAAGCATACAAGATTTAGATACGAATTTAAACGAGCTTATTGATTGTGGACAAGGAGCAAAATTAAGGGCAACACACCAAGATTTAAGAAGTTTAGTTGTTGAAAGTATCACAAATTTACAACCTCTAATTAATCAGAAAAAAATTAAAATATCGATTCCCGATACATCAACGACACTGAGAATAGACAGATTGCAAATGAAACAAGTATTTGACAATATTCTCAGTAATGCTGTCCATTTTAGTCCTAATTCAGGAACTATTACCTGTAGCTGGCAAATTTTTCAAGATGAAGTTTTAATTAAAATTTCCGACCAAGGGACAGGATTATCTCAAGAGGATTTACAAAAAGTTTTTACTCCATTTTATTCCCGGCGTAAAGGAGGTACAGGACTAGGCTTAACTATTGCTAAGAAAATTATTTTGGATCATCAAGGAAGTATTTGGGCGCAAGTTTTATCAGAAAGTGGAGCGCAATTCTCTGTAATTTTACCTCGACCAAGGAGCGGGAATTAATTCATAATTCGTAATTAACAAAAATGAATAATAATAAACTTTCGGTTTTGTTGGTAGATGATGAAGAACGGTTCCGCCAAGGATTACGGACTCTTCTCAACTTCTATAGTATTAATTCTGCCTTACCTGTAGAAGTTATCGGTGATGCAGATTCTGTGGAGCAGGTTTTAAAGTTTATAGCCCAAAAGTGTCCAGATTTAATTTTGCTGGATATGCAATTGAAGGGATGTGATGGGATTACAGTTTTAGCACGTCTTAAGGAAACTGCTTACACTGGCAAGATTTTAGTGTTGTCGGCTCATCAAGAAGACGACTGGATTTTTAGAGCAATGCAGGCGGGAGCCGCAGGTTATGTGTTTAAAAATCGTGTAGCAACACAATTGTGTGAGGCGATTGAGACTGTGACAAGAGCGGAAATTTATCTACCTTCAGAAGTTGCTAGTCGATTTTTCCGGTTTTTTCAGGCTTACTCAGATTCTTGTCTAAAAGCATGTCATAAAGTGCATTTAACCGAAAGAGAGCAAGAGGTTTTATACTGGTTAACTCAAGGTGCTTCTAATGAAGAAATCGCCAAACATTTATATGTAACAGTTGCGACTGTTAAGGCACATCTCACCAGTATTTTTGAAAAATTGAAGGTTACTAGCCGGACTCAAGCGATTGTGGCTGCCCTCAAGTTAGGATTAGTTCACGCTTGAGCGCGACGGAAGTAATCGGCGCAATTCACGAAACTCTTTGCTTATGCCTTCATTTGAATCTTTTTATCAACAATACCCCTGTTCGTATAATTCTCCCTTAAGTTGCGATCGCCCTTTTCAAACGGCGCAGCAAATCAAGGGGGCTAAGTTTTGCTTGGAATGTGGTTTTCCGGCAACTTTACCACAGGAGGCTGAGATTAAAGGAAATCAGGGGACTTATCAAATAGCTAGTTTTATTGGTGTGCGGGGTTTAGGCCGCTTATACTCAGGTATCCAACTCAAGGACAAACAACCTGTCATCATCAAAGAATACCTACTACCCAATCGTTCTTTTAATGAAAGCGAGACTCAAAAGCGCAAAGATACTTTTAAACGGGTGGGTGGGGTAAGTTTAGCCGATAGTAGAATTCAAAACTTCCGTCTGGTGGAAACTAAAGAAGCGATCGCAGATGAAAAAGGAGAGCGTTGTTATTTAATTACTCAAGGAATAGAGTCATCCCAAACTTTAGGTAAGTATCTCATAGAAAAGGGAGCAATGACATCTCTTGATGTGCGTGAGGTACTAAATCAAGGTTTACAAACTCTCCAGTTTCTCCACACCCAAAAGCTGCGTTTCCCCTCCAATCAAACACAACTGGGTATAACTCACGGCAACATTAATTTAGATAGTACTTTAATTAAAGTAGAAAATAATCAAAAGTTCTCTATATACTTTTGCGATTTAGCTATCTGGGAAAACTTATTTATTCCACCTATTATTACTCAACCCGCACCCGCCAGACCCGAGCAAGATTTAGAATCATTAGGGTTGCTAGCATTTTATTTGTGGGCAGGAAGAACAATTAATTTTTTATCCAACCAGCCTCTCGACCCTAGAGATAATCAACAATGGCCAGATACAGATAGCCATTTGAAGCAGTTTATTTATCGTTTAATGGGGCTAGAAACTCCTTTCGAGAATGCGGAAACGGCTCGTCAAGCACTGCTACAACTTCCTAAAGAAGATAGTGGTAAGAGTTCGGTACGTTCTCCAGCTTCTCAAGTAATAGAAAAGCCTTTGTCAATGCCTTTAATTTTGTTAGGAATTCTGGCTTTATTACTACTTGGCGGGGGAATTTTATATTGGCTTTTGGGCAAGAAAACAGATAATCCTAACGAATATATACTCTGGTCTAGACTTGTGCGGAATTTCTCTGAAGTCCCTAACGTCCCTTCTGGACAATTTACTTACACAGGAGAAAAAGACAGTACATGGAGCTTTGTTTTGACGCAATCGGTAGACAACAGTCGTTTAGGAGATTTGTTGACCAGACCAAAGCCAGATGCAACAGCAACATTTAACTATGAATCTGTTTTGTCATCCAATATAAATAATCCGATTAAAAGTATTGAAGAAGTCCAAACAAGCAAAAAAGATTTTGCAATTACTAGTTTGGCAGACAACATCACAGATAAACTTACTAAAAGACAAGTTGCTTATGATGGATTACTTGTTTTTGTAGCATTTAATAAAAGAGACTCAAATATTGCTAATGCTCTGGGTGGGCAAATAAATATTGAGCAATTGCGTCAAATTTACACAGGTAAAATTACCAATTGGCAGCAAATTAGTCCCAAACTTCCAAATCTGACTGTGAAACCTTTTGCTCCAACTGAACCAGAAGCAATCAGTAAATTTAAAGAAATAATTCTCAAAAATGCCCCTCAAGACGAAGCTTTATTTACAGCGAAAGTTACTAAACTTGATACAACAAAAACCCAAAATCAGATCCGCAGTGAGACTTTAGAGGGGCGAACCACTGGTATTATCAGTTTTGGCATTATCAGTAAAACTTCGAGTCAGTGTACTGGCTATCCGCTAGCGATCGCAGATGGTAAAAAGTCAGCAATTCAACCTCTGTTTCAAAGGCGCGATCGCCGCTCAATTAATCCCTCAGATGACTTGTGTCAACATGATGATTATTATGTTGATGTCACAACTTTCCAAAGCTACCCCCTGGGATACCCTATTTTTGTAGTGTACCCTAAAGACAGCAGCCGCCTGCCTGGTGGTTCTACATTTGCCCAGATGCTAACCACTCGTCAGGGTCAGTGTTTACTTAGTAAAGTAGGTCTTGTAGCTTTACAACCTATGCCTGATGATATAAATTCCTATGCCTGCAAATCGGTGCCCTAATCCTAGTTGCGAATATTTTAACCGCGCCCTGCCTAACAATGCTAAGGTTTGTCCCTGGTGTTCGACTCCTGTGGGCCCTGTGAATAATGTAGTTTCCCCTACACCACAACCACCTATTCAACCACAGCCTAGTCAACAACCGTCTAATCAACCTCCGCCTGTTCAGTATCAGCGGCCAGCAACAGACCAACCTAACTACCAACCTCCTCAACAAGCCCCCGTTGATTATTCAACAGTCTATCAGCCACGGGTTGCTTATCAACCAACACCCCCAGTTTATACCCCTCCACCTCAAAGAGCGCCAGCCTTAAAGCTGATTCATAGCACCGGCAGAGAATTTCATCTCGTTGGGGAAGGAGGTTATATTGGTCGCCGCAGTCAGAGTCCAGGAATAGCACCACCCGAAATTGACTTGACTGGTATCCCTAGTGAGGGAATAGTCTCTCGTCGTCACGCCCGAGTCGATTGGGACTGGTCGCAAAATGCATACATGATTGTTGATATGAGTACAAATGGTATTTATTTAAACAACAATTCTCTCACTCCTGGTATGCAATATCGCCTGCTTAATGGAGATTCATTGCGATTTGGTCAGGACAATCTAGTTAACTTTACGGTATATATTGTGTAGTAAAACAGCTACTAAAATCTGTCAAATTTTATGGGTAGTTGATGGGTTGGGGACTTCCAACAAATAAATTACCCAATCTTGTGGGGTATTTTTTTATTTGGAAGTCCCTTATCAACTACCCTTCGATTTTAAAATACTCATTGTTCATGCCAAATTAATATCTCTCATAGTATCCACCATTAGATTGGTTTGGTGCGTTTCTTTGTTAACGCACCCTAAAAAATTGGCGATCGCGCTATAGCTGCTACATGAGAAGGTCTGCGTTCTGCTTTCTATTCCGCTTCCGATCTCCCAATAACCTTCTTGTCTGCAACTAACCCCATAAATACTTCAGGCGATGTACCACCACCAATCCCCAGACTAAACCCAGCTTCACCACCCTCTGACTTAATCCCAACCTTGTCTGGTGCTGTGCCTTCATTCGTTGAGGCCTTTGCGAATGAGTCGCTCGTTCCTTCTTGTATCAATGTGCTTTTTATCAAATTTGGCACAGTCTTTCCCTTTACATCCGGGAACGCCATTATCCCAGTATTAAACAAATCCCGTTCGGCTCCGGGACGCAGTGTAAATTCTATAAGTACTTTCGGCTCAGGGCTTTTACGATATAAGTAGTTTTGAGCTTGTTTGAAGTCTCCTAAATGCCCACTTAGCTTCGCGTTATTACCTCCTTCAAGTTCTTTCCAGTCCTCTAATTTCATTGTCCGGTATACCTTCAATGTCTCAACTTCGCCTTCGTCTGCTCCAGTAGCCTTTGCTGGTTGGTTTCCAGCCTCGCGTTTTTTCCAGCCGTAAAGTGTCATGTACTGCTCCTGTAAGGTATGCTCCCGATCCGGCATACTCTTATGTTGGATGTCATAAATTAGTGCTTCCGTAAAATGTTGTTCGTTCTCGAATTCTACCTCCGTGGAAAAGAGTTGTTTGAGATGGAATTCAACTACCTTTGGATCGACATCGAGTTCAGCAAGACTGCCCATGAGTGTCTCATAGGATGGGGACTTTTCAAAAGCCTTAAAGTTTGCGTATGTTTTTGTTTTTTTACCCTTATCAGCCTTAATCTTAATCTTCCGTTGCAATACGTACTCACTTGATAAAGCAGTCGTTAAGCTTGTGGTTGGTTCTGTAAGGCTTTCTTTTTTCTGGATGGGTTGTCGATCTGAATAATTGTCAGCCATCGCCTGCAATTGAGGTGCTTGTTTAGTTTGTGGGCTGTTATTGGCCATTTCCTGAAAATCTCTCAATTCTGCGATCGCTTCCCCACTCCGTAGGGTTGACTTAGCTTGGAGATATTCTTTTGGCATGGCTTTTCGCTGCACAGCCCCGCCATTCTGCTGCACAACATGGGTTAACTCATGCGCCAACAACTCTTGCCCCCCTCGACTCCCTGGATTATATTCTCCCTGCCGAAAAAACACATCCTGTCCTGTTGTGAAAGCCCGCGCCTGTATTGATTGATTTAACTGGTCAGATTTACCATCCGTGTGAACCTTCACCCCACTGAAATCAGCGCCAAACGCCTGTTCCATCGGTTTGCGGATGTTGTCAGCCATTGACTGTCCCCCACTCTTTGCCTGATTAATAGACGCTTCTAAGTCAGGCGCAGCAGCTATCTCAGCCTCAGCCTGGCGCTGCACCATCGGCTTCATCTGTAATTCTTCCTCATCCTCTGGCAATGCTTCTCGTTGCAGTGTGCTATTGTCCAAAGATTTCATCTGTAATTCTTCCTCATCCTCTGGCAATGCTTCTCGTTGCAGTGTGCTATTGTCCAAAGATTTCATCTGCAATTCTTCCTCATCTTCTGGCAATGCTTCTCGTTGCAGTGTGCTATTGTCCAGAGATTTCATCTGCAATTCTTCCTCATCTTCTGGTGCTTCTTGTCGTTGCAGCGTGCTATTGTCCAGAGATTTCATCTGTAATTCTTCTTCTTCCTCTGGTAATGCTTCTCGTTGCACCAAAGGCGTGATGGAATTTGCCATCGGTTTCATCTGTAATTCTTCTTCTTCCTCTGGTAATGCTTCTCGTTGAATAGACTGGCGATTTACTGGTTGCGCCATTCTTTGCATTACCTGTTGTGCGACGCTATCAGCTTCCTGTTCGTAAATGTCTCCAGGCTGGCTTATTGAGAGTTTTGCTTGCGATCGCAGTGGTATGTGACTGATATCGTGAGTAACTAGTTGATTAAGTGGTTGTATTTTCGGAACCGCTTGGCGTGAAATTGCCGACGACTCAAAACCAAAGCCGCGTGTTGGGTGTTTTAGGGATGGAATTGAGAAGCCTGTAGTAGTTTGTTTCTTCCGGCTGACATATTCTCTCATTTTCTTATCCTGTTACCCAAGTAGTAGCTAGATGAATGATTTTGCTGTTACTAACATCTAGGGTACTGCGATCGCATTTTCTACACAATTCCTCAAAAGTTTAAATCTAGGCAAAAACTAAGTTCGACTTTTGGCTACTTTTGATTCTGATGCTGTACCTTTAGCCTGGATTCTAGGAGAGGTTTTTTATTTATGGACTCAAAACAGCAACAAAGTTTTTTCACCTTCGATGGAGATGTTGGCGGTACTGCTGGATACGCCGGGGTTTCAGCAGCATCTGATGGTAGCAAGGCGGCTAAAACTGCAAGTAAATATCTCAACGACTCACGGCTGATGAACCAACTAACAGAACACGTGTATAAACTTTTGCTAGAAGACCTGCGATCGCAGCGCGAAAGGGTAGGTAGTTATGATTCTCAAAGGTGGTTGTGATGGCTACAGGCGCTAATAACGGCAACATTACTCACGAATTAAATTATGTTACTACTAATCGGTTCTATGTCGAAATAGACAGTTCTATTGCTGCATCTTTTGCTGAATGTACAGGATTAAGTGTTCAAATTAAGAAAAATGTTTTTCAGGAAGGTGGTGTCAACGACCAGCAAAGAATTTATTTAGGTCATACAGAATTTGCAGACATAACCCTGAAGCGAGGATTTACCGATCATCCAGGTTTTTGGAACTGGATGAATGCAGTTTTTGATGAACAAAAGAAAACATCTCGGCGTAATGTCAATATTCTGATTTTTAACCAAGCTGGTGAAACGATGATGAGTTGGACTTTGATTGGCGCTATTCCCATAACCTGGAAAACACCTGCACTCCAAGCAGATGGAAAAGCAGTTGCAATTGAAGAATTAACTTTAGCTTATGAAGGTTTACAAATAGCAAGGTCTACAGGAGGAGGCACTTCTGTACAACGAAATCAAAAAACAGGATATTTCGTTTCTAGTTAATTGGTTACTATCCAACAATAACTATGCAAATTACTCCATCTTCGTTAGGAAACAATATTCATCCCCTTGGGGTAATATCACCTTTGTCGAATCCTCAAAGAATGAGCTTGAAGAAAGAATCTCACTCTTTGCATTCACGAAGTAATTTTATTAGTACAATACAAACTAAACCACCATTAGTCACATCCGCTAACTTTTTCTTGTCTCGTCAGTATGAGCCATCGATTCAACCATTAATAGGTTGGGATAGTTGGGATGCTGAGGATATAAACAGTGAATTTGCATTGCTTGAGTTTGATTCTTATGATTTAATAGATCCACTAGAGAATAGTACTATTAATAGTAATAAGCCAGAAAAAGACAGTACCCCAGCAATACTGCCGACTCGCATTGAAAAAAATCCGAGTAACAACACTTCACAAGAATTAAGTATCAAAAGTAAATCTAAATCAAAAAAAACAAATAAACCTCAACAGCCAGCAGCAAAAAAGTCAAAATCAAAACCTAGAGCTAAAAAGACGATCGCATCATCGGGTGCTAAAAAAGTTGAACAACTTATTAATGAAAATAATGTTATTATTAATAACGAAGAATCTCCATCGATTAAAGCTAACTTAGAAGCCCCAAATTTACAGATGGATAGTCCTTCAGAGAACACCATAAATAACAATAATTATGTTACTACTACAACAGTAAAGACTCCATCTTTAATTGAAGATACATCAACTCTATTCAGGAATACTCTTAGCAATAATCTGCACACAACTTCTGAGTTTCCATCTAGCTCACCCAGTGTAGAGTTGCCTATAACAGAAAGCATTTTACCATTACAAGAGAAGATTAACTTAGATAATAATACAAGTGAATTAGTCGAAGCTCCGTCTATAGAATATCCTTTGACTAATAATGTAGAAAAAATATTTACCCCATCTAATAAATTTTCCAATAACGATCAAACAATAATCACCGAAGCATCAGACTCAGCTAATGTTTTAGATAGTTTAGTCAGCCCAACGGCCTCACAACAAGATATTGAAGCACATCAAGTTTCTTCTGTTGTGGACAATAAAATTAGCACTACTCAAACAAATTTAATCCAATCGCAAGAGAGCTTATCAACTTTAATCTCTCCATCGCAGGAAGAAGAGTTAACAAATATAAATAGTAATTTTGAGGTAAGTCAAGTTATTGAAACAGACTCAATATTAAGAAGCAACCAAAATTCTTTTGTCACAGATAATCCTGGAGTTGAAAATTATTTAACTTTACCGTCAGCACTTACTTCACCTGATGTTAATAGCGATCCTACATTACTTTCTCCTTTAGCAAATGATGAAAACACTGTAGAATCAGAATCTAATTCTGAACCTTCATTGGTAAAAAAATCAATTGCAGTAAAACAAGAACTTAATCCTGATTTTTCACAGGATGTAGAAAATCTAACGCAAAACCTAACCCTCCAGCCTACTTTCTTACAAGGGGATGGGGAGAATTTAAAGCCTCTCTCCTTGCAGAAAAAAGGTTTTCCAGATACCGGGAAAAGTCAGGAAATTGATTTGAGTGTTACAAGTGAATTTCTAGCCAGTGCGCCTGTTGAGTTAATACCTACTTCAGCCTATATTGAAGACACAACTAGTTTATTCAGCAACTCTGATAATAATGAAGAGTTAATAACTTCAGAGTCACAGTCTGGTATGGCTGTTAATATCTCAGCAAATGTGACTTCACTACAACGTGATGAGGATATTACCAGCGATTTTACAGAAAATCATTCCATCTTAGCATTGCCTGAAACTATTGAAGCATCAACAATTTCCGCCATTTTACCTGAAACTAGTGAAGCATCGGTAGTTAGTGCTAGTTCACCTGAGATTGATGAAACACCAACAATTATCGCAACTTCGTCTGAGATTGGTGAAACATCGGTAGTTAGTGCCAGTTTAGCTGAAATTAGTGAAGCACCAACAATTACCGCCACTTCGCCTGGAATTTTTGAAGCATCGGTAGCTAGCGCCATTTCGCCTAAAATTGGTGAAGCATCGGTAGCTAGCGCCACTTCGCCTGAAATTGTTGAAGCATCGGTAGCTAGCGCCACTTCGCCTGAAATTGGTGAAGCACCAACAATTACCGCCACTTCGCCTGAAATTGTTGAAGCATCGGTAGCTAGCGCCAGTTTACCTGAAATTAGTGAAGCATCGGTAGCTAGCGCCACTTCACCTGAAATTGTTGGAGAAGCAAGTATTTTTAGAAAAATTATTGAAACAGTAGAATCAGAAAATCCTGAAATATTAACCTGGGATAATCCAGATATTCTAGAAAACCCAACTTATCCACAAGATGAGGTAAGCACAGCACCTAAAGTTGAGCAAAATGCGATCGCACAAAAACCCGCACCTAAAGGTTATGCTACTGGTGGTCATGTTACAGATTCCCCCGTTGAAAATCGCCAGCACATAGCACCCTCAGATACAGTACCAGCAATGCTTTCACCTGGGGAGTTTGTGATTAATACCAGGGATGCACAGAAGAATCTACCTTTGCTACATCACATCAACACTGGTGGAATACCGCACGATATTATCCTTCCAAGTTTACAGACACCCGATCTTACAGAACCAGAAGAAACAACTTCCCCAAAGACTCCGACTAAAGTCGATTCTTTTTCAGACACTTCATTACAGCTAAAAAGCGCTGAGACTAATTCACCTGAGATATCCAATTCCTTAATTCCTTCTCCCTTGGGATTGAATATTAATCAAAAGAAACTTTCGATTTTCAATTCTCCACAGCTTAATCCTCTTCAAAATGAAACAATAGATGTCGGTGAAGCTTCACCTCAATACTCATCGCCTCCCCTAATTTTCCGAAAAGCAAATCCTACAACTTATACATCTTCACAGTCGTCAAATACACCTTCTCAATGGTCAAGTGTTGAAGATTTACTAAATGTAAATAATGATGATTTCACTAGCTTTAATTTTCATGATGGGGAATCAAACAGCCAAAATTATGAATTTTCTCATGGTTCAGAATCGCCACAAGTTTTTGCTAAACATCTTCCTTCACCTAGAGGCTTTGCTAATGGTGGAGAAGTCACTCTACCCGATATATCTAGAGAAATACAACCGGTAACTGAGACGATAGAGAGCGCATCTTCATCTTCTCAAGGAGATGAGAAAGATGATACAGCTAATCTGGAAGCTCTAGCCCGTGAAATTTATCACAGATTACGACAACGGATAGAAATTGAGCGAGAACGTCATGGCGGTTACTCAGGTAGATTACCTTGGTAGATTTCCATTCAATAATTAATTTTTGGAGAAATATTCAAATGGCAAGTCCAGCAATTATTGTTATTCAAAAACGTCAACCGCAACTTGAAAAAGCCAAACTTGTGGCTTATAAAAGTGGAGCAACGAAAGATATTGAATTGATGTTTAATCCTACAGACATTAGTTTTACTCGAACTGTGACGTGGGAAAGTCAGCAAGGGAATAGAACTACCAAACTTTTCCCTAAAGTTAACTTTTCTGGCCTTGAGCCTTACAAATTCACACTTAAACAGTTACTATTCGATACTTATGAAACTAAAGAATCGGTAATGAAGTACGTAAGCATTATCAAGCAAGGTGTAGAAGGTATCGACGATAAGCCTGATACGCGTCCACCTGTTTACAGATTTATCTGGGGAACAGAGTATTTTTATTGTGTAATCACAAGTCTAACTTACACTTTAAATATGTTTCTTACTGATGGCACACCAGTCAGGGCAATGGTAGATATAGCCTTACAACAAGTAGATGAAACAAACCTTCCTGTAGGAAAAGAATCAGCTTCTAAAGGCAAAGATCGCCAGGCAAATCAAAAGCTCGGAAAAACTGATAAGCCAAAGTAACCAAATTTTTAAATATTAATTTTTTAGTACTTTCTAATTCCAGGCTGCTTTGAACATTTCATGGTTTTAAAATAATAGTTATGACTAAGGAAAGCCTTTATTTAAGTCAACCTAAAGTTCAGATAGAAGGACTAGACGATTCTTCAGAATTGATGAAAGATTTGGTGCAAATCACCATAGAAGAAAGCCTTCATTTACCAGCAATGTTTACCCTAGTAGTACATAATAGCTATCTTCCCACTTCTGAACGCTCAGAAAACAAGCCTTGGCGATATGAGCAGGTATTTAAGATTGGGAAAAAAGTGAAGTTGGGTTTTAGTGGAAGTACTACTCAAGATCCTAATTTTAAAAAAGATGTAGAAGAAGATTTTCTGATGCAAGGCGAAATTACAGCAATGGAAGTTCACTTCAATGACAAATCTGAAGCTGATATTATTGTTCGTGGCTATGATATTTCCCATCGTCTTCACCGAGGGCGTTATAATCGTTCTTTTTTGAATGAAACTGATAGTGATATAGTCAAGAAAGTAGTTAAACAAGTAGGGATAAAACTTGGCAATATAGAGTCAACTAGCGAAGTTCATAAGTATGTCTTCCAAGAAAATCAAACTAATATGGAGTTTTTGCGGGAAAGGGCTGCCCGCATTGGTTTTGAATTATTTATTACAGAGGACAAGATAAATTTTTGCAACCCAAAAGTTCAGGGAAGTTTATCACTCAAATGGCTAGTTAATATTAGTAAATTTAGTACCCGCGTCACCAGTGCTGAACAGGTGAGTTCTGTGGAAGTACGTGCCTGGGACTATAGCCAGAAAAGATTGATTAGCCAAATAGCCAAGAAAGAGAAGCAAGTAACTGAGACAGGTAATAAGCTAGGAAGTAGTACAAGTACTGCATTTTCTAATCTTAATTCGCCCAAAATGACTGTTGTAGATAAACCTGTTACCAGTGAAAATCAAGCAAAGGCTATGGCTCAGGCTTTGTGTGATGAACTGGGAGGAGAATTTGTTTATGCAGATGCCAAAGCGACTGGGAATCCTGAGATTCGTCCTGGACGGGTTATTAATCTTGAGGGTATGGGCGATCGCTATAGTGGTAAATATTATGTTACAGAAACTCGCCATTTCTTTAATCAGCGCGTTTATGAAACTGATTTCAGCGTCCGGGGGCTACGTTCTGGTAACTTATTCACAACTCTCTCCCCAGAAAAACGTCTACAGCCGTCTGAGACTTTATTAGTCGGAATTGTAACTGATAATAAAGACCCAGAGAAAATGGGCAGAGTGAAAGTTAAGTTTCCCACTCTCACAGAAGACCATACAAGTGACTGGGCGAGAGTTGTAGCTGTGGGAGCAGGTCAAAACAGAGGCTTCGACTGTTTACCAGAGGTAAACGATGAAGTTTTGGTAGGTTTTGAACATGGCGATATTCACCGTCCCTACGTCATTGGCGGGGTATGGAACGGGAAGGATGCACCACCGGAAAAGGTGGGTGATTCAGTTACAAGTGGCGTAAGATTACGCACCATTAAGACTCGCGTTGGTCATGTTTTACAGTTTGTTGAAGAGGATAAAGGAAGTAGTAAAACAGGTATTCGCGTAGAAACTAAAGACGGTCATAAAATATATCTCAATGATAGTCAAAGGTGCATAGAGATTGAAACCAAAGGCGGTCATAGAATAAAAATGGACGATATGGCTAAATCTGTTTCAGTAAAATCAACAGGTAATATGTCATTAGATGCTGCTGGAAATATAGACATTTCAGCCAACGGCACGATTACAGTCAAAGGTGCATTGATTCGACTTAATTAATTCGTAATTCGTAATTCGTAATTCGTAATTAACATAATAGGAGGTTGTCGTGGGTAAACCGGCAGCAAGAATTACTGACAATGTGGCGCATCCTTTACCCCCAGTTTTAACAGGAGGGCCGGGTAGTCCTAATGTGTTGATTGGATCTTTACCTGCGTGGCGGGGCGTGCTTGCCGCAGCAGTACCAGCTTTGCAATCCGCCAAGCAAATTTCTGATACAGCTATTCAAGTGGCTGAGGCTGCTACCCTAGCGGCTGCTGGTACACCAGGACTACCTGGTGCTTTAGCTACTGAGCAAACTACAAAGGCAACATCAGCAGCTACTATGGGTAGTGCGATCGCTGCTGCTGCTGCTGGTGCTGATATTCATAATTGCACTACACCTTTACCCTTGCCTCCTCACGGGCCTGGGGTTGTGATTGACGGCAGCCAGACTGTTCTGATTAACAACCTACCCGCCTCTCGGATGGGCGACACTATTATAGAAGCATTAGGGCCACCGAATAAAATTATCAAAGGTAATCCCACTGTTTTGATTGGCGGCTAATTTAATTGGAATGTAAGGAATCTGCGTCCACAAGTAAAAAAGACTCATTAACGAAGCTCTGAGGTTCATTAACGGAGTTCAAAGACTCATTCACGAAGCTTAATTTATTCCCCTGCCCCCTGCCC
>NZ_NOLI01000113.1:0-25759 GCF_002245975.1 Nostoc sp. 'Peltigera membranacea cyanobiont' 213
GGAGAGGTGACGGCGGCGAAGATGCACTCACTCGGCATTCACACTGGCGCAGATTTGAAAACGCGATCGCTGACTGACCTAAGGATTATACAAGTTTTAGATGCTGCTCACCGACAAAAATCATCAACTCTCAACTCGCGCCATACATCAGACGGTTGCCACCCGGAGTTACCCACGGAGCGGAGGGGGCGATAGTGTTCAGAAATGTATTCGGATTCGGAAGCGTAGTCTTCAATGTACACAGATGGATTTGGTTCAATCACTGTTTCAGGAATATTTTGGCTCTCAAGAATCTCAATGGATTCAGTGGGTGATGGGGTTACTTCTGTTTTCTTGCGAACTGGGTTAGAGGTTTTTTTGATGAGTCGTTTCATATCTATAGGAATCATTTGGCTTTCCACAAAGAAGGGATATCCCAGAATACAGGAAGTTATCAGCGAATCAGAGACATTTCGCCATAAAGTTGTATGGGCGTGGATTGCTTTTTAGGGACGGGAGCGGAGCGCGATGCCGAATAGCCATTCGTAGAAACGGATTTAACAATAGCTATGATGTTGTCTACTTGCATATTCAAAGAATATTTGCCGACCATTGGTCGGCAAAAAGGTAGCAATTAGTGTTGACAAAATAATCGCGGTAGTAATTAGGATCAAAGGCTACAATAGATAGTCATGAACAGTCCATTGACTTGGCTTACTGCGGGCAAATTGCTATCGGTGATTTTCTTGGTGCTAGCCAACGGATTTTTTGTGGCAGCTGAATTTGCCTTGGTTGCGCCAATGCACGCTAAAAAAGGGCAGTGAGGCATCAATATCTTTGTCTTTACCCCTGAAGTCTACAGTAAAAACAAAAATATCCATCATTGCTCAATGCAAATTAGTTTAACTTCGCTCCACGAATCATAGTTTTTGTCAATCTCTTTTGCAAGAATTTGTGGGAGATTAGCCAAGTCAATGTTTTGTGTTGTTGAGCGATAGTTTATAATATTCTCTAAAAATGATTAAGCCTAAAAATGTGTATCGCGGACACTCAATGGAAAAAGTTGGTCACGGTAAAAGAGCGGTATTTAAAACAACTATCAACGAAAAAGAATGGTCTGCGATGACTGAAATAAACGTAAAAACAGCAATTGATACTTGGATTGATGAAGGAATAGAGCCTTAGTATGCGAATCGTTGGCTAAAGGCTACTAGTGCAGATTCCACAGGAGATAGCTTTGTTCAATATCAACTTTTCTTTTTGTATCTGGTTAAAACAGCGTTATACAGTCATTGGAGTTTTATTGCTTGCTATATCTATTACAGCTTGCAATAACTCTGCTACATCACAACTAGCATCTGCCAATCGCCCAACGCTGGCAAATCTTTCGGACACCTCTAATCCATCTTCTCCACCCGCCTCTGGCACACAAAATCCTGACAAGAACCAGTCCCAAGAACAACTTGCAGTCCAACTCATTCATGATTATTACGATGCCATCGCTCGTCAAGACTATAAACAAGCTTACTTGGCTTGGGATGGAGATGGTACTGCCAGTAAGCAATCATTTGAGGAATTTCAGCAGGGTTTTGCTAATACCGTATCCATTGTTGAAGAAGTCGGAAAACCAGGTTCTTTAGAAGGGGCAGCAGGCTCGCTATATATTGAAATTCCCGTTACTGTTACGGCTGTTAATAGCAATGGAACTCCACAGCGTTTTCGTGGTAGCTATAAGCTGCGACGAGTCAATAACGTTCCTGGCTCAACTCCAAACCAACGGAGATGGCATATCTACTCGGACAATATTTCTCTTGAGCAGTAATTCCCCTAGCGTGGCTGCTAAAGTCTGATTCATATTTAATATTTAATCTAACTTTTCCTATAAGGCAATCTGGTAGTGATTAACCACACCAGTATTTTAGGTCTTAAGGGTTTCCTCTAAGAAACTGAAAAGAGCGATCGCCCATCCAAGCAAGGAAAGATATCAGTAGAAGCGTAGCTTGCCACCGTAGGCATCGCCTCCTGGACTAACATTTCCTCTCTTCTCTACGAGAGGCTGCGCCAACGAGACGCTATTCGCAAACGCTTAGGGCAATAACTCTAGTAGCTGACTGAAAATCCTGCTCACTGGCTGGCAGTGGAAACCGTTCATCATCCGGTAGGTTTACTAAGCGCACTGCTAAAGCCTCAGCCGCATATCGAGAAATTGGCCCCACATTGTTTACACCCTGCTCAAGTGCACTGGGGTAACCTTTTCCTTTAAGTCATAGTCACATAGAACTGATTCAATAGGATGAACGAGTTAACTGCTTGTGTTTTATCTACCCAGAATAGTGGTCTTGAAAACAACTTTCTTAACAATTATTTGCAACGTGTCCTATTTTGCATAAAAAAGGCTTTTTTACATGAAACAAGAAAAAGACATACCAACTTTATATCCACAATCAAAACCGTATCTTGTTAAATCGATGAAATGGCTCTTAACAATTGCTCTAATTTTGAGTAGCACCACTCATTATCCAGCACGAGTAATAGCCCAAACTCAACAACCAGCAACTACTAAGCAGCCTGTACAGCCAGTCAAGATACCTGCTTCACCTCAACAACGCACCTCTCGACCAGCTTTTGTTTTGCCAGAAGTACCTGCTCGCTTAAGTCCTATATCTGGGCGTAGAGCAGGAATGGGTAGTCGGGACAATTGTCCTGCGGTAGCAACTGCACTTACTGCTTTAGTGCCATTTCAAGAGGAACAAAAGGTTAGCAAACAAAGGGATAAATCAGTTATCGGGATTGTAGAGGGGTTAACCACCTCTGAACGGCCTACATTTTGGTTTTACGTTCCTTACACTCAAGATTTGTCTACCTCCAACGCTGAGTTTAGCTTACAGGATAGTGAAGGCAAAGATGTTTACAGAAATGCGATCGCACTACCTCCAAAGCCCAGTGTCATTGGTATTTCTCTCCCTGAGAATGTTACATCCTTAAAAGTAGGTAAAACATATCGCTGGTATTTAAAAGTTCGCTGCAAGCAGCAAACAGCAAGTGTTCCTGTGTACGTAGAAGGAGACATTCAAAGAATGAATTTAAATTCTCGTGTTATTCAGCAATTGGAAGCAGCAACCGATCCCCGACAGAAGATTGCAATCTATGCCAAAGAAGGTATTTGGTTTGACGCTTTAACTATGCTGGCACAAATACGCCTTTCTAATCATAATGATACTTCTGTTGAAGAAGATTGGCAGAGTTTATTGCAATCCGTCAATTTGGGTAATATTTCTACGGCTCCTATAGTCAATTCAACCAACCGTCAATAATCCTAAATCTCTATAACCAATTACCAACTAAAACATAGGGTGCCCAGTACATCGGACGGTTATATTCAGGAGCTTCAAGTAGTTTTAATTGAGCAAAGCGTAAAGCTTCTACCGTAGTTTTACCAGTCACTAACTGGCGGTAAAATTCCTCAATAAATAAAACTGTAGAGTCATCGCCAATTTGCCATAGTGAGGCTAAAGTACTCCGCGCACCAGCACGCAGGGCAACTCCTGCTAATCCCAACGCAGCTCGGTTATCTCCTGCTGCTGTTTCGCAAGCACTCAAAACAAGTAATTCAACTGGCTCTGTTCGTTTTTGCTCTCTACTTTTAAGCAAACTATCTAATTCACTCACATTAATGCGTCCATCAGCTGCTAGGATAAAAGTGTCTTTTGCTTTAGAGCTAAATTGCCCGTGAGTTGCCAAGTGAACAACTCTAAAAGGTTGAGCGTTGATGGTTTTTCTTAAAGTAGTACTAGTAAAATTTTTATCCAATAATGTAGTTGTCGATACCCCTGATTCCTGAATAAATTTTAGTTCAACCTTAACGTAGGGAAGCGCTGCAAAATTTTCATTTTTGGGTGATTGCGATAATCCTCCAGCCAGGGCATTTAATTTTTTCTGTTTTAGAGGTTTGGGAGTAAATAGTTGCAGTCCTGGGCTAATAACTACAGAGTATTTTTGGACTAAATACTCTCTGCCATCATATAATGCAGACATCGGGATATTTCGCAACAACCCGTCTGGAATAAAGACTAGAGTATTAACTTTACTATTTTTAAGGTCTGTTTCAACTGGTTTAATTAACCAGTTATAAAGCTGTTGAGAAACTGCTTTAAATTGCAGATTAGCATCGGGTTGGACTATTGTCTTTCGTATTTCTGTAATAACTTGCTCTACTTGCTGACGGTTGACTTGAGAAGTTTTATGAATCAACGGTTGCTTGGGAAGTTTGATGATAATTTCTAAATAGTTATCTAAGATAATCGGGTAGAAAATAGCAGTATTCGGGTTATCGCGATCTACTACTTTGTCCAATACCACAAATTGGTTGCTCAAGCAAGCTTCTCGAAAAAAATTGTCGAGTTCTGCAACTTGCAAGGCTTCCATTCGCTGACGTGCTTTATCTAAATCAGGCTTTCCTTGTCCTTTCTCTTGTAAAATCAACTCTACAGACTGCCGATAAAGAGGTTCTATGCGATCGCGAAAATTGAACTGTACCTCTCGATTAACCGCAACTAAATCGCTGCGAAGAGACTGAAGAGTTGTTACAGCAGCATCATAAGCAGATATGGCGCCTGGCATATTTCCCTGTGCTTTGAGTAAGCGTCCTAACTGCCACTCAAGGCGATAAGCGATATCTGAGGCATCAATTTTTTCAGCCATAAATAAGGCTTGTTGCGTCAAATCTTGTGCTTCTTGCAATTGTTGGTTCTGCTCGTAAACTTCTCCCAAGCTGCCTAGTGCATAGGATTCGGCACGTTCATCGCCGATTATTTTGGCTTGCTGAACGCTAGTTGCCAGAATCTCTGCAATGTATTTTTTATTACCAATTGTGGTCAAAGTCTGAGCAAAATTGATCCGTGCATAAATACTAGCTTGATTGCTAGGTAGATTGAGTAATTGAGATTGGATTGTGGGTATTAATGACTTTGCTTCTGTGATGCGTTCGTTTTCGACAAGCAAACTCAGCTGATTAATCAGGGCTTGAACTTTGGTGAGAGGGTTTGGTGCAATTTTGGCAGCATTTTCATAATGAGCGATCGCATCTTTAATATTACTTAACGACCTAGCAGTATTACCGAGGCTAAATTCCGTCAAACTAATTTCTAGAGGCAGTTGCAGACGTTGAGCGATTTCTAAGCTTTGTTGTAAGTTTGTCTGGGATAACTCAAGTTCGCTTAATTGTTGTAAGACATTGCCAAGCGATCGCAAAGCTGTTACTTTTACAGGTGAGTCAGGTTGGGAATTTAATTGTTGGGATACTTCATTCAATATATCAAAGCTACGGCGGTAAAAACCAGCAACTCGTAGAGCTTGTGCTTGATTAATCCGGCTGCGCGTTACTCCAGCATTATCACCTAATTTCTTCCAGATTTGCTCTGCTTGTTGTGATGTTATTATTGATGCATCAGTTTGTCCCTGTGCTAGTTGCAATTCGCCCTGAATATTTAGAGTTTGTGCCAAAATTTCTAACAATTCAGATTTTGGATTATTGACATTTAACTTTTGATTTATCTTATCCCAGCCAAGTAAATTTAAGCTATTGTCAATAGTTGCATAAGCTTCTTTCCACGAACCGAGTTGCTGGTATACAAGACAGAGGTTAGTCAGTGCTGCGGCTTGTGCAAGGTTATTGCTTTCTCGTTGATAGCTACGCACAGCTTGTTGTAGAACATTTACTGCTTCAGTAAAGCGTCCAGCTTGATAAAGTGCTTCTCCTTGCTCAAGAAGTTGCTGTGGTTTTGTGGCTGGGGGTTTATTGGTTTGGATGTGAAACCCGTTTGGTGAATTTGTCTGGAGTTGTTTAGCAAATGTGCTAGGGATAATAATCAGGAAAACAGCAAGGGTAAATAGGACTACGGGAGTTACCGCAAATCTAACTACTCGCTTTGGCAGCTGAAGTTTTGCCATATTTCACACCTCCCTGAGATACAGGACAGTCAGCAGGTGTTTGCCAAGGGCTGTGAGGGTTAAGTTGAGGAACTTGTGCTACTAGTTTTATGTTTCCATTGCGATCGATTACCCAGCCAGAAGCTTCCACAATTGGAATTGTAGCAGCAATGGGAGTAGTTGAAACTGCTGTTGGTTGTGGCACAGGCGTTGTGTTTGCCTTTTCTGCGTTTGGTCTTAATCTCACCCACGCAGACACAGTACTTGAATCTTGTAATGGTTCAGTGGGACTCATGGGTAGTCCGCCGCGTCCCGTTGCGACAAATGTATTTTGGAATTGCCGAGTTCCAGGTGTGCAGGCATTGGAAATTTGCCTAGAAGCATCAACTAAATTAACTGGGAGTTCGACTAAGGCGTTACTAGGGTCTACATCAGGTTGAGTAATTTCTATATTGCCACTTAAATCAGGCGTTGCGCCTTTGGCGGTAATATCACTTGTGTTTGGCGAAGGCTCTTTTCTAGATTGGATACCAAAGATGCCTGCAATATTTTTGATGGTGACATTCCCGCCACGGAAGTTAGCGGAATCTGCTCTAATGTCGCTATTTTCATTGGGAACAGCCACGATAAAACCATTTTTGGCATCAATGGTAATATTGCCGCCAGTGATATCATTACCACTGGCATTAGTGGTGATGCTGCTACCTCGACGCAATATCAAAAAGGGGGAGTTGAGAAAGATATCGCCACCGCCTCCTGTAGTGTCAGCGCTTATTTTTGCGTTGTGATCGAGACGGATGGAGTCAGCTGCCACAATTAACGAGCCTGCAATGCCTGTATTTGTACTACTGACGCTCACTTGTGCCCCATCTCGAACGGTTAAATCTCCTGTTTGAAGGGTCAAATTGCCACCTGCACCACTACCTGTTGTTTCTGCGGAAATCAGCGAACCATCGCCAGTTAGGGTAATCGATTCTGGGGCAATGACGCTGAGAGTTCCTGCTTTGCCGATACCAGAAGTAGCAGCCGATACCTTTGATTTGCCTGAGAAATTGACTGCTAAGGTTTGCCCATTGTTATTGGGTTTAATTCTCAAGTTACCGCCTCGTGCTGCCCCTGTTGTCCCTGCTTCTAAAATGCTGCCATCTGTTAGGTTCAATTGTGCAGCTTGCACGGTTAGGTTGCCTCCACTAGCTTTGGGGTTAGTAGAATTCGTCGCCGCTGAAACCCTCACCCCATTAGCAATGTCAAGCTTATTGGTGGCAATTTCCACATTTCCTGCTTGCCCAGCAGCGTTACCTTCAGCTGTCGCTCCTAAAGTACCATTACCAGTTAGAGTAATCGAAAAAGGAGCATTGACGCGAAGAATTCCTCCTTTGCCATTGCCAGAAGTAGATGCAGATATTTGTGAATTATCTTGAAAATTAATCTTCAAGTTCTGCCCTTGACTACCCGGTTGAACAGTTAAATCTCCACCTGAACCTGCACCACTGGTTTGAGCAAATAGACCGCTAGTGGAACCCGAAATAGAAATTTCTGGGATGTTAAGTATGATATCACCAGCTTCACCACCACTGGAGGTAGAAGTGAGGATTTGTCCACCGTTAGTTGCACTCAAGGTATTGGCATTGACTGTGATATTGCCTCCAATAGAGTTAGTCTGGGTTTGAGCATCCAAAGCCGCTCCATCAGTTATGCTCAGGCTATTGGTTGTCAACTTTATGTCACCACCCTGTCCAATCTTGCTACTAATAGTTCCTAACTGGTCATTGCTACCTCCACTACTTGAGCGCAGACCACTACCAATACCAAACAAATTAACTTGCTGTGTTGCATTTACATTAATGTTTCCAGCTTTGCCATCTCCTAAAGTTTGCGTTTGTACAACACCTCCTCCTGTGATGGAAAGTAAACGAGTTTGTAGGTCAATCGAGCCACTATTACCTTTTGCTCCTCCTGCTACTCCACTCAAGATTGAGCCGTTATCCACTGAGATTGAATCTGCTTGAATAGAAATATTACCTGCGTTGCTATTCTGCCCGAATGTAGTAGTGGCAACGGCTGCTCCATCTTTGATAACTAATCGCCCTGTTTCAATTCTTAAGTTACCTGCACTACCAGTAGAGCCAACAGTCGTCTGACTAAAAACACCACTGGGAAATAAAATGTCTTGAGGACGATTGATTATCGGAAATGTAGTAACGCCAGTAGGAATATAACCACCTAGATAAGTACCATTTGGAAGACCAGTATAAATAAAATTGTTAATGTCGCCAAAAGGAGCGTTAAATGTTGTACCACTTATTTCTAGAAAATCAAAAGCGCGTAGACTGATGTTACCACCCTGTCCACTGCTATGAGTGCCTGCGGAGATTTGTCCACCATTAGTAATAGAAATAGACGGAGCTGATATCTGGATATCTCCTCCCTTTCCAGAGCCAAAAGTATCACTAATCAGGAATGCATTTAAAGCAAAAGGTGCCTGAGTATCGATAATAATGTTGCCAGAACCAAGAATTCCTGAGGTGTATATTTGAAAATAATTTGTAGGTTTAATAGTTCCCGCTGCTTTTAGAGTAATATTACCCCCTTTTCCTCCAGTTCCCACACCAGAATACACATTAGATTGGAGATAGTCTACTGCTAAAATGCTACCTTTGGGGGCAGCTAAGGTGATATCTCCTCCATTGCCTGCTATCCCAAATGCAGAGTTCGAATACGACAACATCCTAGCAGCAGAAATATTGCCATTCAAAGCAGTTAAAGATATTGCTCCTGCATTGCTCGATATGCCAGAGATAGAGGTTGAAGCAGAATTTACTTCGGCAAGAGAAATGTTACCATTTGCAGAATTTAACGTAATTGCTCCTCCATTGCCTGCCGTAGCATCAGCAGAGCTACCAGATTGAATCCGATCAGTAACAATGTTATTAGTGGCACTCAAGGTGATATTGCCTCCATTGCCTGCATTGCCTTTAGCAGAACTGTTAGAGTATAATCTTTGAATGTAGATGCTGCCATTAATGGCACTCAAAGTGATATTGCCTCCGTTGCCAAAATTACCAAGAGCTTCGGTGAACAAAAAGCCTGTAGCCATGTTGCCGTTGTTGCTGCTAGTAATGTTGCCGTTGTTGCTGCTTAGGGTGATATTACCCGCATTACCTGCATTTAAAGAAGAAATGGATGAAGATTTAGTAAAGCCTACAGAAATATCGCTTTTGATAGTACTCAAGGTAATATCTCCCCCATTACCCGCAGAAGAATTAGAGGAGGAGTACGAGGATAAATCACCTGTACTGATGCCGTTATTAGCACGCAGGGTAATATTCCCTCCGTCTCTAGATATACTAGACTTGTTAGAACTAGAAGAGTGCGAGTTAGCGTCAATATTACCAGTTTTGATGCTACTGTTAAGGGCACTGAGGGCGATTGCTCCCCCATTTCCGGCATTTCCAGAATTAGAACTGGAGTAAGAGTACAAATAGTCAGTGTTAATGCTGCCGTTATTGGCAGTGAGGGTAATCTTTGCTCCGTCTCCCCCTGTTTGAGTGTAAGAGCGTGAGTTAGATGCCAAAAAGCCAGCTTTAATGTCTCCTCGCCCAGCATCAAGGCGTATTTCACCTCCATTTCCTGCTGTGCCAAACTCAGAGTATGAGGAAGAGTTCAACCCAGATGTATAAATGCTGCTATTAGCATCAAGAATTATTGCTCCCCCATTTCCGGCATTTCCAGAATTAGAGGAGGAGCCAGCATTAATATCACTAGTCCTGATGCTACCATTGATGGCACTGAGGGCGATCGCACCTCCATTTCCTGCACTGCCAGATGATGTGACCGTTCCTCTAGTTGTGTTAATGCCTCCTGTAATACTGGTGAGAGTAATGTCCCCACCATTGCCAGCACCAGCTGCTTGTGAGCTTATACCGCCTGTGGTAATGTTGCCCAAGGCAGTGAATGCGATCGCGCCGCCATTTCCTGCTATGCCAGAATTAGACTGCGAATATGAGTACAAATTGCCAGTATTAATATTACCGTCAGTTGCAATAAGGTTAATCGCACCTCCATTTCCTGCACTACCAGATGTAGAGTATGAGTCAGAGTCCAAATAACCAGTAGTAATGCTGTTAGCGGCTTCTAGACTAATCGCACCTCCATTTCCTGCACTACCAGATGTAGAGTATGAGTCAGAGTCCAAATTGCCAGTGTTAATATTGCCGTTGGTAGCTTTTAGGCTAATTTCACCACCATTGTTCGTGCCATTTGTAGTGTTTAGCCTTTGTACATTAGTAGTAATTGCTCTAGCACTGTTAATATCAATTCCGCCTCCATTAGTTGTAATTCTTTTAGTATTCACATCTCCAGATACTGTTGTTAAACTAACTATCCCCCCAGCCCCATTAAAGCGCTGTAAGGAAACTTCTCCACCTAAAGTAATTCCCTCTGGCACAGTTCCACTAGTAAACGCAGGTACTAAACCAGAATTGACACCCCCATAAGCTAAATTACTTTGCCCAGAACGCATAATTAACGCCGTACTGTTGTTTAAAGTTGCAGTATCTTGTCCAGCAGGTAAAACACTAGTATCCGGTCTAGTAATATTTATATCACCCGAAAAGCGAATATTACCCTTGCTTTCGACTAACAACGATGCACCTGTATAGTTAGCTGCAATATCCACATTGCCATTGCTACTGATAATTGGGTCATATTTACTTACAAAGTTTGCTAATCCCCCCGATACACTCTTGAGCGAAAAATTCCCACCACTGGCAAAACGAGCATCGCCAGAAATTATCCCATCACTGATTAAGTTAAGATTGCTCCCACTGACAAATGGTGCTTGCGTTGGGTGATTCAGTGCTAAAATATCAATTCCTTGATTTCCCTGAATCGTGAAATTACCAAGAGCAGTAGCTAAAAACGGAGTCATCACACTGTCCCGTACTTTCACAGTATCCTGTGCTTGCAGTGTTAAGTCTCTTCCTGCTTTTAGCTGTCCCTGCAAATCAAGTTTGTCAGCTACTAGTGTCAGGTTTTCCTGGGGTGCTAAATTTCCGGTGTTGGTAATAGTCGCCCCTGGCTGACTTGTTCCATACTGCAACCCTGGTGTAATATTTACCGTCAGCAATGGCGGTGCTTGGGGATTAGTAGCACTGAAGGTACTGCCATCAGGAAACTTGAAACTGCTTGCCGTTGTTGCAGAAAACGAGCCACCAATATCTAATCGGGCATTTTTTCCAAAAATAATGCCATTGGGATTGAGCAGGAATAAGTTTGCTGTGCCGTTAGCGCGAATTAAGCCATCAATATTAGAAATTGACTTACCCGTTACTCGTGTCAGGATATTCTGAATATTGAGTGCATTATTGAACAAAGCTGTCTGGCCAGTGGGAACAGAAAACTCGCTAAAGCTATGGAATAAATTGCTTCCATCGGTGGTTCCACCTTCGATTTTTATAGTATTACCAATCTTTTTAACATTAGAATTAATCGGTAGAGTACTATCTGGAGTGATTTGAGCGATCGCATAATTACCACTGCAAATTACTCCACTAGTAATGACAATGTTCAACCATTGGAACAAGTTTAATTTTATCATTACCCTAAACATCATTGCTCAAACTAGCATCTTTACCAAAAATAATCCCATTGGGATTAATTAGAAACAGATTGGTTCTGCCGTTAGATTTGATTAAACCATCAATATTAGAAATTGACTTACCTGTTACTCGTGTCAGGATGTTCTGAATATCGAGTGCATTATTGAACAAAGCTGTCTGGCCAGTGGGAACAGAGAACTCCCCAAAGCTGTGGAATAGATTACCCCCTCTTGTGGTTCCACCCTCAATAATCCTGGTATTGCCCTCTAATCTCACATTAGAATTATTTGGCAGAGTGCCATCTGGGGTGATTTGGGCAACTGAGATATTTGCATATAAAGCGATCATACTGACAATGGCAATTCCTAGACCTTGTAACCAGTCCAAACGCGGAGTTCTGAAAGACATTGAACTCTCCTAATAGAAAAGGAAATTTAGCTTAGAATCCTCAATTAACTATAGGTGTCAGCAAAATCAATTTATTCACAAAATGAGGATATTAACAAATTTCTTGCTACTGACATAACTTACAATAAAAAAGTTAGTTTATAGCGAATAAGCATTTTTGTCAAGACTAATACAGTTGTAATTAGGTAAATATATATTAAGCTAACCTTCATTGAAAGCTCAAGACTTATACGTTCTTTTTACCGCCAATTAAGACTCTGCCTTGCTTTGCGCTTATCCGGAGTCCTCCCACGGCTCCAGATAGTGAATAAACTCATCTCACTGCTACCAATTAAGAATCAGGAGGCAAAGCTAAAAAATCTTTGATTCCTAACAGTGAATAAACCAATCTCACTGCTACCAATTAAGAATCAGGAGGCAAAGCTAAAAAACCTCTGATTCTTAACAGTGAATAAACTCATCTCACTGCTACTAATTAAGAATCAAGAGGCAAAGCTAAAAAACCTCTGAATATCATTTAACAGTCTCAAGGAAAAAATCATGTCTAATACTTCTAGTTCCCTCATGAAAAACAAATTCTTACTAACACTCACCGCAACGGTTATTGGTGGTTCTGCTATTTTTGGCTTTGCTAACCTGGCTTCAGCTGGAGATGTTAGTGCGGGTCCTATCTGGAGCAATGAACACGCAAAACAAGTATGCCCTCAAGTTTGTAGTTCAGTCGGTTTAAAATGGGACGGTAACTGGTATACAAACGTCCCAGGCAAAAATTCCGTTTGTAGTTGTGTAAGTAAGTAAAACTTTACTTAAAGGTGTTTTAGATAACATTACACTACTGAGGTGATTGAGAATACTTCCTAACCTCTGATAAATCCATAACCACCCGCTTGGGGCGGTTATGGATTTTTTGAAGCAATCGACTCAAAAAATACACTCTTCAACTTTACTCAAATCCTCAAAGGGAAAATTATGTTAATGAATTTTATCAAGGATTTTAAACATCAATCATCGCGATTTTCAGGAGCATTGTCATTGATTTTTCTAGTTTCTGTTGTTGGGTTAATTTTGTTGGGTTTAGGATTGAAGAACTATTCAATGCCTACGCCATCTGAAAGTTATCAACCAGTAGATTCACAATTGGAAGCCAAGGTTTTGCAAGTCATTCGCAAGCATCCAGAAGTGGTTTTGGAGTCTGTTTCTGCATACCAACTGAAAAAACAGGAACAACAACAGAAAATACAAATGGCTTTTTTACAAAAAATGAAAGCTAATCCTAAATCAGTGATTGGCGAATCCTCAACTACTGGTGCTCATGAGCAAAAAATTGTGCTGATAAATTTCTCTGACTTTCAATGTCCTTATTGTGTAAAGGCACATCAAGCAGTTAAGCAATTCATGGCAACACATCAAGATAAAGTCACGTTGGTGTATAAGCATCTGCCTTTGACCTCAATTCACCCAGAAGCCATGTCCGCTGCAAAAGCGTCTTGGGCAGCGAGTCAACAAGGAAAATTCTGGGAGTTCCATGATGTACTTTTTGAAAACCAAGACAAGTTAAGCGAATCTCTCTATGTTACAACTGCCAAAACCCTGAATTTGGATCTGAAGCGGTTTAACCAGGATCGTAACAGCAATGCTGCTATTACTGCTATTAAGAAAGATATTCAATTGGCACAACAGATTGGAGTTGATAGTACTCCTATGCTTGCAATGAATGGAGAACCTCTAAACGGAGATATTCAACTTGCTAGTTTGGAAGCGCTTCTGATTAAAGTTCGCAGCAAGTAATGAAACTTTAAAAAGGAGATACAATTGCCACTATTGATGACTCTCGACTCCAAACCAATATTCAACAAGCTAAGTTACAACTAATTCAAACCGTTCCGCAAATTAATGCAATAGATAGTCAAATTCGATCTGAAAGCGATCGCATTTATTTAACCAAGGGTTGTGGAATTGTGAAAAATTCCTGACGACGTTGAATCAACACGACAACAACACCGCTTGCAACCACGGCAAAGGCAGAAGGAATAAATGGCAGCCATAACCCTTGTTTTAAAAGAGCGATCGCACAAACTCCATATAAAATGACAACTATCACAAAGATAGCGCATCCCTTATCTGACAGCGATCGCACTCGCCAAATAATCAGACTCCCAACTACAGACCAGCTGCATATCCAGAGAATATCGCCCCAGTAAGGCAAAACCCAAAGAATTGGACGTTGGTCTAAAACTGCACTCAAAACTTGGCTAACCATTTGTGCTTGTATAAATATCCCTGGTATTTCTTGGTAATCTTGCTGTGCAGTACTGTAGAGAGTTGACCAAGTATCGTTGACTGTATTAGCTGTCACTCCAATGATAACTACCTTATCTTTAAGTGATTTATGATCAAATTCATCACTCAATACATCATCAAGGGAAACTCTTTGATAATCTGTATTACGGTAATTGACAAGTATTTGATTTCCACCTAAATCAACTCCTTGTTGATAGGCACCACTGCGACTAGGTTTTAAGCGTTTAAATACTTTAGAGCCAAACTGTACATAATCTTCATTAAATTTAGGTTTAATATTTTCGTAAGATAAGTAACGAATAGCTAATTGCAATGAGAGCGAATAAGGCGTTGTACAAGTCGAAGAAGGCTCTTGTGCCATCATCAAAATTTGGCGACGGACGATACCATCTGGGTCTTGAATTGCATCGGTAAAACCCTGACGTTCTACAGGTAGGTCTTTTGGAGGTTTAACACCTTGGGGGTCATATTTACTATCGCGGCTTTTGCAGACAACAACAACATTATCTTTACTAAATTCAGTCGAAAGTTGTATTAGATTTGATCTATTTGGAGGATCAGCGAAGTCTCTGTAAATATCCAGTCCAATAACTCGCGCTTGATACTTTTGTAACTTGTTGAGCAGTTTAGCTAACGTACTATCCGAAATGGATTTCAGTCCTTTGGTCGTCTCTTGTCGTGATTGAATATCTTTTTCAGTAATTTCTACAATTATCAACCTGGGATCTGGGTCTTCTTTAGGTCGCAACCGTAGCATTTGATCGAAAGTTTGTAGTTCGATTTTTTCAAAGACTCCCAAGTATCTCAAACCTAGCGTTGAAACAGCCACAATCAAAGTACTAAGTAGTATATTCCAAAATTTTAATTTTGGTGTTGCAAATTTATCTTTTGTCGAAACTTCACCAACAAATTTAATATCACCAAAATTGCCGCGCAGTTCTTGCCATGTAGTAGGAACAGTTGTAGGATTTTGACAGATGACTGGCAACCAACTGGCACAAGGAAATTTATTTTCCAGTCCTTGAAGTCTTTCTCGCGCTTCTCGCACAGCCAAGTAAAATGGTTTGCTATCTCCAAAGGCGGTAAGAAAGTTTTTTAAAAATTCCTGCGCTATTAAATCTGGCACTCCTTCCCGCATTACAATCATTTGGGGAATGTTTAAATCAGCTAAATTTCGTCCTAAACCAATTCCGTCACAAGAATTTAAAATTGCTAATTTCAAACCACGTCTAATTGCTGCTTTAAGTGCATTTTTCAACTGCGAAATTGCTAAAGTTTCCGTTTGATTGATACAAATCTCCCCAGTGTCTCCGTCAGCGAGACTATTGCTATGTCCGGCAAAAAATAGAATATCCCAATCGTGATTCCATAGATACTCGTCAAGTGTTTGCCGTGTTGGTTCTATAAGAAAAGTAGTTTTTGCATCTGTTAAACCTTGTAAGAAAGAGGCATCTTTATCAATATCAATACCAACTCTATTGCCTAGAATTGCCAAAATTTTGACTTTCCCTGTAGGAGATTTTTGTAATAGCTGAGGAGATTCATACTCATGATTGCTTAAAGCTAATTCCGCTTTCGGGTAATCTTCAAAAAAATGCCACAGATGCCAAGGCAAGCGATGCATTAGAACTATATTTGTTTCAATAATTACTCTAATTTCATCATGATGACTGAGTAGAGTTCGTAACTGCCGATCAATATTCTGAAATGACTCAAATTTTAACCAAACATTGATATTGGCTTGTAGCTGTTGACACACTTCATCAAAATCATTGACAGAAATATTGGTTATGTCTTGCGAATGTACTTTTATACGTTGGTTGCTACCCAGGCGTTGATGAACTGCTGCGTATAGTAACTGCCATCTGCGGTAGAGTTCACTTAGTTCTGGTGCTGGTGGCAGACTCCCTATTAATTTCACAGGTACAAATTGGTTATGACACCAAAGTTGAGCCGTGACAACAGGAAATCCTTGATTTAAATCTCCTCCCAAGAAGCTGAAGACAACTAGCTTACTCATAAGTTAAGTGGACTTTGCCATTCGTGATTAACTAGTGAATAATGAATCTTAATTTGACTCGCCTGTGCGCGGCTGTTAGAAAACCTGTTCAGTCTGGCTCTTAATAACTAAATCACGAAACTTTCTGCAATCTGGCAACTATCAAGAGCAACCTGGATGCTAAAACATTCTCCCACTTCTCCATCAAAGAGTTTCAACTGCACATAAATATCTTGAATTCTTGCTTGTACTTGTTGAAGTATTTCCCCTTGATCTGAAAGTAAAACTAGCTTGATATTAGCAGGTAGATAAGGTTGATTACAAGCTGGATGTAGCTGCACGCGAATAGTAACTTGTTGATTAGCTTCTGGTATTAAGGCAACCAATAAAATAACTTTTTGAACCTCTATTTCTATTCTCAAGTCAATCAGCTTGGCGCGTTTGATAGTAGCAGCATTTAACCCAGAAGAAGTGCGGAAATTAAAAGCTAGGCTACTGGAGTTTGGCTCAAAAAAAGTCTCTATAGCTTGCCAAGAAGCATCGTAAATCTGCTCCAGCCAACGACTAAGACTCACTTGTACTTGTGAAAATTGCGTAGGCGCAGCTTGTCGTAGATATTGCAATCTTTGTTGGTACAAACGCTGCCGCCACTGCTCATTCTCTACTAGCACTCCCCAGGTTGTAAATGGCACTGCAAGTCTCGGAAATGTTACAGAGTAATTACCTAACTGTTGTACAAGATTTTCTACTTGAACAGTCGATAATTCTGCTAGTGGAGCGATCTCCGCTTTCATCTCCTCTGTTCCACAAAATTGGTAGGTCATCCAAAAAGCATTAAGGTCTTTAATTAAGTGCCGTGCATCTATACAATAAGTCCTATCTACTTGGTCATAGTCTGCCAGTGATTTAAGTTCAGTATGGGTTATGTAGCCCCAAATTCTTACCCACTCGCCATCTGGTGTGATTTGTACTGCTAAATAATAGTCTGCTGCCCAACTGGAAATGTCTACCCATTCTTGAGGAACTTCTAACTCACTATCATCAATTGCCTCGCTGGGAATTAAAACGACTCGCTTTTCCTTTAATAAAATTGCTGTGCCATTGACAAATTCCCAAAAAGCAGGAAAACCAGGGGAACCGTACCAGATACTTGCTTCTGGAACATATTCAGCTTTTACCCAATTCAAAAACCCATGAAGGCAAATTTGATTCATGTAAGCACGCCAGCGACTGTTAGGTGTGGCGTACATTTGGCTTTCTTGCCAAGAGCTTGTCTGTAATGATGGTGATATTTCTAACAATAGTTCCTGCGGTTCTGTAAAAGCGTAAGTCATTTTTACTACCTCATCTTTCATAACGTCAGCTAGATTCCCCATATTTAACTTTCAACCATTCTTCCAAAGCACTACTCATATCATTAACTAGGTTGGAAGTCACAGAAATATTAAGCGTATCTTGACTCCATTGGATCAACGCTGCTAGCATTAATTCTCTAGCTTTGAGCAGTCGGCGAGAAACAGTAGGCTGACTCATTTGTAGACGTTCTACAATCTGTGGCTGAGTCAACCCCTGTTGGTAGTAAAGTTTAAGTATTTCCTGGCTTTTTGCCTCAAAAGTTTGTAAAGTTTTTAACAAAAAAGCTTCAATCTGAGATTGTTGATTTTGTTGATTTTGGGCATCCTCTTGGGCTATCATCTGAGCGATTAATGAGTCAGAGAATGGATCTGGCAAATCAAAAGTTGTTGTGGAGTCATCTTCTGATATCGCTAAATTTAAAGAACTTACAGGTGGATACAGATAACCACGCACGTATATAGCTGCCTGAGTTAACCACTGTTCAATTTTCTCTCTCGTGCATTGTGGAGTAGGTTGAGTTAACTGATTTTGGCGTTCACGGTTGTAGAGGTTGACAATAGCTTCCCAAAGTTGGGGTTCTGGTTGTAGTAGTGACTTTGTGCCACCCGGTTGGTTTTGTACATACAGTTCTTTGAAACAAGTCCAGGCTAGTCGATATTGGGCAATTAAAATAGGTGATAACCCAGCTTGAGCAAGAGCTTCTAATAACTGCTTTTTGCTTACTTTGCGTAATAATGCCCAATTTGTGCAAATATCAGCTTCTTTGCGTTGGCGTAAAATATCTTTTAGCCGACTGGGAACTGCCATAGTAGCATAGGCTTTTAAACTAGAGCATTTTTCTATATTAAAATTTTTGAGAATTGTTTCAATTTCAGCATTCGCCATTTGAAAATAATCTGCTAGGCTATGTTGACTATTTGTGAATTTGGCAATTGTTTTTTTAGCAGCCCAATAATTTGATTCCTGTAAATAAGCAGATAAATGCATTATAGCAATACTATTAGATTCCTCTCGCCAGCATTTGTGCCAATGTAACGCCAAAAAATTTTCTGAGTTAGGGTTCAATGCTGAATACTCCAAGCAATTTTGAATATTTCTATACAGTTTTATATCAATCAACCATTTGCTGAATCTGTCTCCTTCTAGCTCAATGAAGGTTGAGAACATCTCGATAATTTGTTGACGAGGACGCATAAGCAGTTTTAAAAAAATTAGGTTTTTCAGTAATTTTTTTGCTAAACTAATAATTAAAATACCATTTTAATAAGCATATTACTCTAAAAATATTAAAGTTTATTAACTCATAAGCTGAACGGTTAATTAGCTTAAATTTGTTACTGATGCCTTTCCTGCGGAACGCTACGCGAGCAACAGCAACACTTGTTGTCCTATTATCAAAGTAAGCTACTATTTCATCAAACCATCGGATAAAAGTGAAGTTTGGTAACCAATACAAAAATCTATGCTGACTTGCTCTATTTGCTCTAAGACTTCAGTTCCCCACTTTCTAAGAGTTTCCTTTATTATTTCTTGAGTACGTCCACTTAAAATAGCAATCAATTTGGATGTATCTAAGTAAGTCGGCGGGAAAATTTATAAGTATGTAACGAAAGTTTAACCAGAAGAATTAAAGTTAAATTTAACACGTTGTGTACTGTAGTTTCCTTTTTCTCCTCTAGCTTGAACACTATCAATTACGGCATAAGCAAGTTCTAACTCGTCATCAAACATTTTTCCTGCTCAATACCATTGCCAAAATAAGAGCATAAAGAGGTAGGGCGTTTCGTAGTAGAGTTATTGTCTCTCACAACGACAACTCAAAAGCTACAATCAGCTCATGCCCGACATTTTATCACTCCTGCAATGCTTACTACCTCCAGAGCCGTGAATAAACTCATGTCACTGCTACCAATTAAGAATCACAAGGCAAAGCTAAAAAACTTCTGATTCCCTACAAGCGTGAATAAACCAAAGTCACTGCTACCAATTAAGAATCAGGAAGGTTAGCCAAGCTTCCAAACCTCTGATTCCTTACAGTGAATAAAATCATATCACTGTAACAATTAAGAATCGATATCAAAATTCAAAATTAAGAATCTTTTTTTGAATGAGCATATGCGTGATAGCGCAGCGTGACACCAAGTGCCATATTTTGAATTCTCCTGAAAGGGGTGACTCCTGAATTCTTGGGAGCATCCGCTTTTTTAGCACTATCCAAAAATCAAATAGGAGTCCTATAGAAAGCCACGTTTGCGACGGCGCAAGTGCCCACCGTAGGCGATCGCAGCCAGGCTTGGAAATTTATGCGAAGACCATAACTCTATTACATCGGTTTTCTCTTTTCATCCTCTTATTTTGGCAAAGGTATTGCAACCGTAATCAGATTATCGGTGCTGGTACTTACGCAATGGAAATCCGTTGTGCAGGTACAATGACAATCAGCAATACAACGGCAACAGGACTCGGACACGGCGCTATTCTCAACTGCCGAACAGACTTTGCGATCGCTGACGGTGGCGGTAACGGTGACTGGATTACTCAAACACCAGTCTGCCCTGACCCTTATCCAACCCCAATTTATGTTTCGGTAGAATCATCTGAACTTGAACAATTATCAGCAGTATCCACAAGTAAGTAGCAGGGTGGGTTCATTGTAGATATTGACTGCAAGGTGCATCCCGTTTTTGTAGATATATTCACCTGCTTAACTCGGTTTTCAATGTCAAACTAATCACTTGATTCAATCTATTTTAGCGTTTTTCGTTCACACTATATCACTTCTTAAATCTTAAAGGAGAATAAATTTTAAATGGTAATTCATGTAGCGATCGGAATTTTGCGGCTCTGAATACCAAGGCGATCGCAGGTGTGGTCAAAAATTTTGGATTTGACGGTCTCGAATGTAGCATACTTACGCCAACTGTGCTAACAGATAGAGTCGGCTTTTACAAACATTTTATCCAAATGTTGAATGTAGATATGGGCAACAGCGTTTACTGTGATCGGATGGCGCATTACTAAACACTTTTTTCTCATCAAATAGCTTATAGCTACGCTGATGACGATGAGACTGGGTTGCATAGTTTCTAACAAAGTTAAGTGTAGAAAAATGGCAGATTTTAAGAAGTTATTCTAGGAGCATACTTATGAGCTTGAACATTAAGTCATCTCAAGAAAGTGTAGAGGTATGGCTATCTGTACCGAATGGCACTATGCTGGTAAGGCAGACAGATATTTATTTTGCGGTTGACAGTGATGTTAATAATTATACAATAATTGTTGACGAAGATACACAGTATCAGCAGATAGACGGTTTCGGTGGCTCACTGACCGATGCGTCATGTTGGCTACTAAAGTATAAGCTTACAGACCAGAAAAGGGCTGAAGTCATGCAGGATTTATTCGGACAATCAGGAATAAATATAAGCTTGCTTCGGCAACCTATAGGAGCATCTGATTTTAGCTGGGAAGCGTGGACATTTGATGATACTACCAATAATACTGATGACTAGACATCTCCAAAATACTAACATTCTGTGGTAAAAGAACATCAGAGAGTTTTTTGACACAGAAATATGAGCGACATGCTGAACCACATTGAAAAGAACAAGAAAGAAACACAACGTTTAATTGGTCTGGAGTATGAACAGTTACAACAGTTAATACAAAATGCTGAACAATTAAATTATGAAAAACAAGCTTTGCGAGAATCAAAAAAAGTTAGAATTATTGCTGGTGGTGGAGGTCGAAAGCCAAAACTATGTGTTGCCGAACAAATAATTTTAACCTTGGTGTATCTGAGACACATGACGACGTTTCAACTTCTTGGTATCCAGTTTGGAGTAAGTGAATCGACAGCAAATGACATATTTAATTATTGGTTGCCAATACTGAGGGAATTGCTACCATCCAGTTTAATTGAACAAGTAAAAAAAAACGAATCTGATTATGAGGTAGTTAAAGAAATACTCACAGAATATGAATTAATTGTAGACAGCTATGAACAAGTCAGGGAAAGACCCGGAGATAATGAAGAACAAGAAAAATATTTTTCGGGCAAGAAGAGTAATCATACATTTAAAAGCCAAATAATTATCATGCCAGATGGTAGAGATATCGTTGATGTTGTGGCAGGAGAACCAGGTCCAAAAAGCGATATAACAATGTTTAGAGAAAACCGTGACAACTTTGACCAAAAACAAAGTTTTAAGGGAGATTTAGGTTATCTAGGAGAAGATTTAATTGATACTCCAATTAAGAAACCAAGAAATAAAGAGTTAACAACTAAACAGAAAAAATCAAATAAGCAGTTTTCATCCAAACGAGTATTTGTTGAACATCGAATCCGTTCGGTAAAAATTTTTCGAGTTGTTCAAGACAGATTTAGGTTAAATCCTAAAAAGTATGAACAAGTTATCTTGACAATTTGTGGACTAGTAAGATTACGAATTCGAGCGCTAATATTACCAGTCCAAATATATCCTATGCCATCAGGCTAAAATTAATGCATATAACTACATATTTTTGCCTTGTTATTATCAGTAAGTATCTCAAATCCATATTTTATCGTATTGACTAGCTAGTTTTTGATACTTGTATTTATGTCTTATAAGCTAGCCACAGCAAAGCTTTGATAGTTTTCGGAGATGTCTAATATGGAAACCGAGGTGGCGGCTCCAATTGCCGAGGCGATAAGCACAACCGCAGATGTCCTTACTGCCGATCCACGTACCCCCGCGCATCAGCCTGTCACAATTCTGGTTATCATTAGGCTCTATCCACGCGCTACCATCTGTTGGCGCTCCTTGATAATTTTTATGCCAACAGTCTGCACACCATTCCAATACATTACCGTGCATATCGTATAACCCAAAGGCATTTGCTATCCCAAAACTTCCTACAACTGTAGTTTCTTTTCGATAAATAACTTTGAGTCCTTGAGCATAAGAACCTGACAATTGATATTCTTCATCGTCTGTACCGTTGTAATTGGCGACATCAGTCGTAATTGTCTCGCCAAAGTGAAATGGTGTATTTGTTCTTGCCCGACAAGCATACTCCCATTCGGCTTCGCTAGGTAGGCGGTACTGGCTTTTAGTATGGGAGGATAAGCGATCGCAAAACTCAACTGCATCATGCCAAGATATATGCTCTACAGGTCGCTTATCCCCTTTAAAATACGATGGGTCAGGCAATAATTTTTTGTTTATTTGGGGTAATGCTGCCACAGCCTTCCATTGTGCTTGAGTAACAGGATATTTACCTATGCAAAATTGCTTAATGTTCACTCTTCTCTGAGGGCTTTCTGAATCACTAAGCTCTATTTTATTCTCTGGTGAACCCATCATGAAACTACCACTCTTGATCAGCACCATTTCCAGAGTGATATTGTTGCCCAAGTCTTCGGTCAAGTACTCGGCTTGACGCTGTTCACGTTTGCTTTCTTGTCCTTGACCGTTTAATATTATTACATCAAAGTTAAATAGTTTCACTTATTTATACCCAGCAAGATAGTAACAAAAATTACATTGATAATCGCCGATTTCCATACCATTGACTCAAGTCATCCTCAATCGCCTCAAGAATAGCGATCGCCTCAGTTATCGATTTTGAAGAAGCAGCTAAAAGTGCAAACGCTTGCTCAACCCGTTGCTGATAGTCAGTAGGGCAAATAGCAAACTTAGCCGCAATTGCCACCGCTCCCTTTTCATTCAACAGGTAATCTCCATTGAGGGCGAATAAAACCTGAATCATACACGCCACACTGCGGAAACAACAACCTGCTGCGTAAACAACATCATCGCGTGCAATCGCCTTAGAAGCAACCACCAGTGAGAAACTGATTTCCCAGGCGAAAGTATCAATAGTTGCGTGTTTGAGCTGGGTTGGGTTGTGGGAAGCAACACATGAAAATTATATCCCTAAAATTGTTGGTTAAAAGTTTGGGAGAAAATATCGGGCTATTATGAGATACTCTACTGATTTACTTTCCACAGTAGAGTCTATAAACATACATTACTTTTATGCTTAAAGCTATTTACAATATCTTTGAAGAAGGGATACAGCTAGTTCATAACTATTAGGTTGAGTTTGTACTGCATAGGCTTCTCTTTCTAAATCTTGCCTGTGAACATCAGTATAGCGCATAAAAAAAGGTCGAGCATAATTACTCGGCTGAATATTTAGACCTAAAGTTTTTATTTTCCCTTTCCCTGCACATACTTGTGCAGCATGAACTGCTTCATGAATTAGAGTCTGAGTACCAATATGTAGCTCAAAAACTACTGGATTAATCCAAATTTTTTTGTCAGCCTCTCTCAATAATCCATAAGTTCCTCGCTTTGGTGGTAGCTCAATTATTATCTGAAACCCTTGATTTTCTAATTGGTTTTTTAAATTAATAAATTTTGGTTCGAGAGTAGGCAATTGTGAAATAAATAAGAAAGAAGTTAATAGTAAGGTTTGGATCATTTTGATAAACAACAGGAGATGCTCCGAGAAAAGGCATCACGAAGGCAGGTGTTAGTGTAGTGATCGCGCTTTTTTTACATCTGCAATTCAACACTCACATTCCATCTACCGTTGCCCCACGCTGTCTTGAGAAAAGCGAGAGTTACAGCTTTACAGTGATTGGATAGCCAGTGGTAAAGCCATTCATCTATGGCGCTACTTTTTCTTTAAACTGTTTTCCAGCAGAAAACGCAGGTACTTTGGTCGCTGGAATAGTCATTGGCTCATTGGTTTTGGGATTACGCCCTTCGCGCTCGGAACGTTCGCGTCGCTCGAATGACCCAAACCCTATGAGCGTTACCTTATCCCCATTCGCTACAGCCTCAGTAACTACTGACAAAAAAGCACTGATGATTTCATCGGTTTGCTTTTTTGTGATGTTGGTCTTTGGCTGCTACAGCATCCACTAGTTCACCTTTGTTCATAAATCACCCTGAATCATTGCAAGTAATCGAAATCTAGCATTATTACCTCTTATTCATAAAGGGGAAATGGAATAATTTTCTAGCAACACGCGAAAATTAACAATGCACAACGACTATTACTGTGTTGATTTGGCACTATAGATAATTACCATTTCGTTTCCCTAAATGTTTGACTGTTGTAACTGTTGCACTTTCGGTTAGGTAAATCTGTCTTCATATTCAGTCAAAAGAGATAGGATATCTATCCAGTATATAGGTACTACAAGATAGCCAGGAAACGTTCAATAGGCAATTGATATTTCGTTCCTCTGGCAGCGATCGCAGTATATAAGCGCGATGCTTCAATTCACCACGGCTTTATGCCAAGCTATATAGTCTTTACCGTCCTGTTTCACCTATCTGATCTACATCGTCTGCTACTCCATTGCGAAAGCGTACTTCTAAGCCGTGTTCTGGCTCCCAGTCACACTCAGCTATCAACTTAAAGGTAGCAATATCTAGGTCATACTCCACATAAATATATGAGAAAGTGACTTGATCCCAGACCTGAATGGGATTAGCCAGCAGTGGCATTGACTCATCTCCAATCATGTCACGATATACATCATAATTTTGCAGCACCAGAGGAGCAGTAATGCTTAACACATCGGGTGGCAAGGCTAGAGCCTGCCGAATAGCTTCACGCTGAAGCAATGAAAGTTCCCCAATCTGCCCCTGTTCAAAATCCACACAAATCCGTACACGGCGATCGCCTAAAATAGCACATTGTGCTAAAGTCCAATAGTTATCTTCCAATATAATCTGTCCAAACTCAGCATCGTAATAACTTCTTGGGGATTCCATCATCTTTAGATACTACCTTTATTCTGGGCTTCCCTAGCAACTCCAAAAACTAGTGAAAATTTTACTTTGAAGTTAGTCGTACTTTTTGAGCGAGAATACCCATAGTTAAAGTTAAGTTCTGTATCCCTAACCAGCTTCTCCTTTTAGGAATTCCCATTCACCAAAAATAGTGCAAATGCAGTTATTTAATTTGCCAAATATGTATAATGCTATCCTCATTACTACTAGCAAGAGTTTTACCATCGCGGCTCAGAGCAAGCCCTAAAACCGAACTGGAACCATCTCTCCATGTGTGCAATACTTTTAAAGTCTCTAAGCTCCACAGTTTAATAGTGCCATCATAATTGCCGCAAATTAGAATTTTTCCATCGGGGCTAATGGCAAGAGATTCAACTGAATTAAAATTATCA
>NZ_NOLI01000114.1:0-25677 GCF_002245975.1 Nostoc sp. 'Peltigera membranacea cyanobiont' 213
CTACTGCGCTCCGCTCCGTAGACCGCTATCCATCCCCACCGTATAGACGGATGGGGTTTTCCGCGAAATCAGATAAAAGTCATAAATTTAGAATTTGAGCGGGATAACCAAAAAGCTAGTCTAAATGTCAACAAGCACCGCATCAGCTTTGAAGCAGCTAAGACAGTGTTCAACGCCAGTGAGGGGAGTTGGAGTAAAATAACTCCTAACTCCTGTAGAGAAGCTATTAATCGCGTCTCTATGCTCTAACTTGTCTCCTGAATTTGCAGACGTACAGTGTGTTCAGTCGTACCACTAAGTTGCAATTCCATGATTTCACCACCTAGAGGTTCCAAACAAGTCAGGAGCGATCGCAAATTGGGTGTACTTGCACCAGTATCTACATATAATCGATCTGCTAAATTACCAATCCGTTTCCAAGTCATGTAGAGTTTAGCGATCGTTTGTTCAATCTGCGATGCTTGATTGACCAAATCAGCAGCAATGCTCAAACAGCCGACTCTTTGCGCTTCTTCTAAGGCTGTTTCAATATCAACATTTTCCTGCGTCAGCGCCTGGACTTGAGCCGCCCCTTTGAGATATTTTGCTAAGTTACGCGCCTCGCTAGTTACCTGTTTCAGAGTATCCACATCAGGATTAGCAGCAATTTCCTTCTGGATAAACTTTTGGTGCGATTCTGGCAGTTTTTCCATTTCCTTCACCAATGGGGCAATGTAGCGCGGTGGAAGGGTGTTATCTGCTGCTTTTTCTCTGACTGATTCAGGTAATAAATCTGAGGACATAGCTGTCCATTCATCGCTGAGTTGACGCACTTCGCGTCTGGTGATGCGATCGCCTTTTTGGGCCGCTTCACTTACCATTTGTTGCACTTCTGGCGATGCTTTGGAGGTTTCAACAAATGCCCGTTTACTGAAGTTGTTCACAGAAGCCGGATCGAGTTTACCGTCTTCAATGAGACTATCGGCACTATTCGCCAGTTGAATCCAGGAGTATGCTTGACTTTTGCTGATTTCCCGCTCTTTTAGCCATCGCAAAAAGCCAGTACCGCGTCCGTCACCACCGACTTTTTCTCTGTCGCGGATCGCCCGTAAAATTCGCCCCCGCCAGATTTCAGTTTGCAAATCAAAGCGATCGCATACCTGCCAAGCTATCTCTAGCTGCTGTTGAAAATCTGACTCTAGAATCTGTTCATCTTCTGGATCGGGCAGTTCAAAGCTGATATCGGCTGGCTGTAGTAAAGCAGCAGCAAGGTCGTTGATGGAGTCGGTGTCTTGCACGATTGATGACTAACTAGTGGATGCGATCGGCTTATTATGCCACAATCTGTGGACTCTCACTTAAGGGGGAGTACGGTATTTTGCGTTACAACAAATATAGTAAGAAGGGGTAAACCACTTTTGTAAAGTCTTTAATTAATCAGAGACAATAAAAATAAAACGATGAACCAGGTAGACTACCTTCGCATTAGCTTAATCGATCGCTGCAATTTTCGTTGTCAATACTGTATGCCAGAGGGAGTAGAACTGGATTATATTCTCAAGCAACAGCTATTAACTGATGAGGAGTTACTCACCTTAATTCAAGAGGTATTTATTCCAGTCGGCTTTACCCGATTTCGTTTGACTGGGGGTGAACCCTTATTGCGTCCGAGGGTGGTAGATTTGGTAGGCGCGATCGCATCTTTTCCCCAAACTCAAGATATTTCAATGACCACCAACGGTTTTTTGCTGGCTCCGATGGCACAAAACCTCTACAATGCTGGTCTGCGAAGAATTAATATTAGTCTGGACTCTCTCGATCCCGATATTTTCGATCAAATTATTGGTAATCAGGGGCGTTCTCGTTGGCAACAAGTTTGGCAGGGCATTCAAGCTGCCCATGAGGTGGGATTCGACCCTTTGAAGCTGAATGTGGTGGTGATTCCTGGCGTTAATGACCACGAAGTTCTAGATTTAGCCGCCCTAACAATTGATAAACAGTGGCACGTTCGATTTATCGAATTTATGCCCATTGGTAATGTAGATTTATTTGGCGATCGCGGTTGGGTATCTTCAGCCGATTTACGGCAACAAATCCGCGATCGCTGGGGCTTGACAGAATCACAAGTTCGTGGTGCTGGCCCGGCTGATGTCTTTCAAATTCCTGGTGCGAAGGGGACACTAGGATTTATCAGTCAAATGTCAGAATGTTTTTGCGATCGTTGTAACCGGATGCGCCTGAGTGCTGATGGCTGGCTGCGTCCTTGTTTATTAAATGAAACTGGTCAAATAGATTTAAAAACTGCTTTGCGTTCTGGCACTAGCACCGATGAATTACAAGAGCAAGTGAGGCATTTACTCGGAATCAAGCCAGAAATTAACTTTAAAGGGCGTGATTCTGGCATTGTCGGTACATATACTCGCACTATGTCACAAATTGGTGGTTAGTCATTGGTCATTTGTCATTTGTCCTTTGCAAATAACTAGGGAAAAAGCGCAAAGTCTGAGCGGAGGTTTCCTCCGATCAGAACTTTGTAAGAGATGACTAAGGACAAATGACTATTACGCTTGTCGTGAGTAGTATTCCACCACAAGTAGTTCATTAACTTGTAATGCCACCCATTCGCGCTCAATAACGCTGTTGACTTTACCAACCAACTTAGCTTTGTCAAACTCCAAATGACTGGGGAGGTTTGCCAAACCGGGATATTGCAAGTTAGCTTCCACCAACTTCCGTGATTGTGCGCGATCCCTGACTGCAATTACTTCACCAGGACGGCATTGGTAGCTGGCAATATTCACGACACGACCGTTAACAGTTACGTGACCGTGATTTACCAGTTGACGAGCGGCGGGGATAGTTGGGGCTATACCCAAGCGGAAAACGGTATTATCTAAACGCATTTCTAGCAATTGCAGCAATACTTGTCCGGTAGAACCAGTAACACGTCTGGCTTTTCGCACATAGCGGAGCAATTGTTTTTCAGTCAAACCGTAGTTGAAGCGGAGCTTTTGCTTTTCTTCTAAACGGATGGCATATTCAGAGCGTTTCTTACGGTTCTGACCATGCATACCAGGTGGGTAAGCGCGTCTAGCGCTTTTACGAGTCAATCCTGGTAGGTCGCCTAAGCGACGGACAATTCTGAGGCGGGGCCCTCTATATCGGGACATGAGTTTCCTTAATCTAATCCTGTTTAAACTTTACCGAAACATTCCATTTTGACACTCCCCTAATTTTTAATCAGGGGATTCTTGGTTTTTTGAAGCTGCTTACCTCGGTAAGACGTATCTCACCAAGGTAGACGCATCGATTTTTGCGCCAGTTGCTTTTAATCGGTAAACCCGACAAACTAGCCTCCAAGCCTGAATTCCGACCTGTCACGCCGTACTCCTGCCCATAAGTTTTTTGTGTTTATTTAGTTTCGTAGGCTACTCAATCATCAGATTGGTTTACGCAGTATTCTTACTCTGAAATACTTTTTGCGTTGCTTACTTATCTTTCAAACAGTTATAGTAACACAATTTCCGGCATAATTAATTATGTCTATACCTTGCTAACGCTGAAATTCTTGAATTACAGAGGATTTTTAAAATATTTGAGTTAGCATAACCTTGGGTGTTTGGAGAATGGCAATGTTAATGAGCAATAAAGCGGTTAATAGAGGTATGAACAAACAAGCCAGTTCCACCTCCAGGAATTTCATAGTACCAGTTTTGGCTATAGCTGGATGGTTGACAACAATTTTACCCAATCCAGCGATCGCTGCTTCCTACAGCAATGATTATAGTGTCTGTGCAGGTCGCCTTTTGAGCGTAGGTGTAACAGCAGAAGGGGCATCACAAGGTTGTGCAGCAGCACTGCGTCCAAGGGATTTGGCTGCTTGTGTGGTTAAAATCAAGAAGGAAACCCAAATTGCCGCGACAGATGCACTTTATTCTTGTGGCAAGGCCCGGCGACCTGAAGAGTTAGCTACCTGTGTAGTTGGCGTGAGCTTAAGTACTAAGGAAGAAGCTAATCCGGCAGTTTTAGATTACTGTGGACGTAGTTTGTTACCCGTGCGTTTTGGGCAGTGTGTGGTTGGCTTGCGTAGTCAAATCGATTTCCCCCCTGCTCAGGCGTTAGATACTTGTATCAGTGCTAGTGATAGTATTGTTGGCGCTTCATCTTCGTCTGCACCGCCGATTATAATTCCTGCGGGATCGAGTCCAAGTACTGACACCATACCATTTCCAACACAACCGACTATTCCAACGCAACCGATTGTTCCAACACAACCCGGCACTAATTAAATTCCAGTGCTTTGTAATTAATTGAGAATATAGGTTAATTAATAGGGTGGGCGTTTTGATGGCCACCCTATTAGTCTGTCAAGTTTTAATTTATGGGTAAGCAAGTTCGTAAGGTATAGGAATCATATTTGATTTTTGAAAAAATACAAGTATAGCAGTCGCCAAAGCCGTTAGGATAAGTTGGCGGTAGATGCCTTTAACAAGATACATTGTGAATTTATCGTTGTCCTAAGCTCCCTGTCCGTTGCTATATATGTAGGGTGTGTTAGGCGTAAGCCGTAACGCACCTGACTCCAAAGCTTTTGGTGGTTACGCTGACGCTAACGCACCCTACGCATATTTAAAAAATCAAATACTAGTCCTATATAAGGACTTAATCTTCAAAACTAATGACATAGACCACTACTTTTGAAGATTAAGAGAACGAACCGCAAAGGGCACAAAGAGCGCTAAGTTAAGAGGTAATAAAAGAAATTTAAAATACTAATTCACATATCATATTTAATGCGGTAGACTACTAGGACTTAAATAAAATATCTATATAAAATCCGCTATAATTGCCTTCTGCTTGCAAAGTATGCAAACTAAAAACTTGCAAGACAAAAGTCACAAGCAGTTTTGTGACTTTTGTACTACTAATACAGTATTACAATGTAAATAGACCGACAATCCCCCTAGTTTCAAGAAGCAAGGGACAAAAGGGGTGAAAAGCTTATAAAGTGAGCTTTTTGAGTTGTGCGTAGTGCTACTAGTCTTCTCTTTCACCAAAAGCCGTCTGTAAAACCACTGCAATACCGCCGTCTTGATGATATTTATCTGCCCAAGCCCGGATAACTTCATCCAATTCTTCCATAGCTTGCTCCATTTTTTCTGGCAGGATATCAAGTTCTTCCAGTAAACGCATGGCATTTCGTCGCCTTTCTGCCCAATTTTTCATCATGCGGAAATACCGAGCGGTATCTTCTACCATGATGTAAGTGCGTTCTTGATCGTCTGCTGGAGCATAAAAAGGACGGGTAAGTGCGTAGAAGGGCATTCCCCAAGGAGAATCTATGCGTGTTACCGTGCCTGAGTAGAGTAGACGGCGCTTGATATGCTCGCCCAAAGCTTCACTCAAAGGCATTTGGTGTTCGGTTGGCAAGTCTTCTTGCGATCGCCTATGCAAAAACTCGATCAAATCTAGAAACTCAAAAGAGCTAACTAGCTGGGCATCTGGTAAGTTACTTGGCAGTTTCTGCTCAATTTGTCTTTTCTCTTCACTTGTCAGACTCGTACCTGGTACGCGCGATCGCCCTGGTTGCCAAGGATACTTTTCTAGCCAGACGTAAGGCAATTGAATCAAATATCGAGGTTCTTGAGAACCCAACATTTTTAACAGTTTGCCTTCTGTTAACGCCTGTCTGACTTCTTCTACAATAATTTTTACTCGTTTTGGCTCTAGGTGATGCAGATGCCCTGTCATTCGCAGGTTTTGCCCCTGCTCTAGATAGGTCATATAAATTGCACACTTTGCTGCTGTTGCGGCTGCGTCTAAAAATGCCCCATGCCTGTGCCCACTCGTCCGCATGGCACTAAAAGCCAGATAAAGCATGATCTGATCCATCGCACTGGGGTCAAGACGTTTGATCAGATCTATGTCGTTACTCATATTACAGACAATTGAATAGCACGTTTACAAAGTTTTTAATCGAGTGAGAATAGGTAGTATACACCTGGCTGAAAGCGATTTTTTCACTTCAGACTATATTAGTATGCGATAACCATAAAGCTGGTAGTAGCCCAAACTACCATTTTGGCATATTTTCTAGTACACAAGTAGATTCAGTCGTTGTTACTATAACTGTCTCTGCATCTGCCTGGAAAATTACAGATATTATCAAGTCCAGCTTGTTGGTGGCTTACTTCTAAAAAGTCAACTGTGTTGCAAATAACCTACGAAGCCTTTAACTTTTCTGGGGTTTTTCTCATCTTTCAAGAGCAAGAACGTCAAGCTGTTTACACCTAATTATGGCACTATACCGATTCGGAGTAAAAACTAGTTTGCGCGGTTCATCTGGGGTATTTGTTACTCAAAAAAGATGGTTTTTATTCAGCTTTGGTGAATTATTTGTAGTACACAGGTGGCTGGAGATCCTTGGGAGTAATCTCAAAAGAAACCGCTTACCAGGTGTAGCAACATTGAGAGGTTGAGCCAAACGGCTCGTTGGGAACTATCATTTTGTTCATAACCTCCTGTGATGTCTCGGCAGTGTCAGCCGTTGGCTTGAGGGAAGATAGTAGACATCAAGTAGAGCAATTAATTCCAATTTCAAAATACCTGTTCTTCTTTCAAATATCGTCTTTTATCATACCATCATTTTTTGGTTTTGGAATAAAAATATGTATTTTAAAGTTTATAAATAATTGAATTTTAAATATTTTATATTATGGCTAAATCAAGGTTTGATGATATTTCTATTTTGACTCTTAAACTAAGTCTTATTTATCTTTTGTGTTGATAATTTTACATAGAAAGCTGCAATTAATTCAGACTGAACCGCATAGCTATCATGCTTTTTCGCTTGTATTAATAAACTAGAAATTAGTTAATAGGCATATATATAATAAAACATATTGCATTCCATCTGATGATTCTTTAGAGTTTTTTTTTCAATAAAATTATATTTTTTTCATGAAAGAATTTTAAATTTTCATGATTTAACTAATTCATTGGCTACTTTAAAGTATATTTTTACATTGCTGTTTTATATACTTGAGAGACTAGAATTGCATAGATAGTTTCTTGCTGAAAAAGGATGAGAATTCGCCGCAGGCTACGAAACAAGCCTCTTTCTCTAAGCATCTGGGCGATACCTACGGTGGGCTACGCCTACGCAGACTAAGTTGACTAGTATACAAAGGCATTAATAAAGATACCATTTCGCCAACCTCAAGAACATACAAATGAGGTTTTTTGAATTTCGCGTTAGCCGCAGGGGTTTTCGTAGAATAAAAATACAAGGTGTTTCATAAGCGATCGCTCCATATATTCATATACGTTAGAAAATGGGTTACTCTAAACCCTTCTACTACTTTTTTATCTCCTAGTTCCAAAATGTGCTGCAATGGTCTTAACTCCTTGCAAATTTCCTTTTTGAGCAAGTACTCGTACTCAATTGCTTGAGTCAGTACTACTCGTACTGGTTATATATACGTGTTTTCCCTATCTGTATCAGGCTAAATCCCCAAAAATATATTACAAGTCATCAACTATAGGGGTTCTCAATCCTATAGAATACAGGCTTGTAGCATTGGGAAGGAAGATTCAAAGCCTCTCTCCAATTCGGCTACAGCGTACACACAAGTTTTGCCGCAGTCATATTCTTAGATTGCGTTTCTATTTCGCAGTCATCAGCAACGCCTAGAAGTATGCCTTATATCTTTATTAATATCTCGGACTGCATTTCTATCCCGCCTCGGAATAAATTCCGAGTTTCATAGATGAAGTCCACTAAGAGGATGTTTGAAAAGTCCTTGGTGATGTATCAAATATTTTTAGATCCCCCTAAGTCCCCCTTAAAAAGGGGGACTTTGATTCTTCCCCCTTTTTAAGGGGAGCCAGCGCGGTCTTGGGGGTTTCCCCCATGAGCGACTGGCGTGGGTTAGGGGGGATCAACAAGTGCCTAAAATCACAGCCAAAGACTTTTCAAACAACCTCTAAGCTTGGACTTTCGCTATCAGCCCAGAACTTCAGTTCTGGGAAGGATGTCGGTTAGTATGACAGTTTCAATCTGACAAAAATGTGTGTATACCGTAGCCGAGTCGGAGAGAGGTTAAAGTGTATTGCATCTAAATGAGCGATCGCTATATTTATCTGCACCTATACAACAGCCCTAAATTATCCTTGAAAACTAAAGATCCCCGACTTATAAAATAAATCGGGGATCTTTGATGTAGAGAAGTTCCAAGTAGGCATATTAGCGTCAGGATTGATGCTGAGAGTGATAGGAGGTAAACTAGCACCCATTACACCTAAACTGATTGAACTTGCCATTTAATTCGTGTTACTGGAGGGTTTGGCCTGATTTCGCATGGTTTCCAGGCTGAAAGCAGCTGCGCCAAAGGTTACTAACAACACTCCCAGAATTTGCACAATATCTAAATTTTCTTGAATGATTAACCCAGCGAAAATTACGGTTAAAACTGGGATGCTACCACCGATAATTGCCGATCGCGAAGCACCTAGTTTACTGATACCAACATTGTTCAGCAAATAGCCCGCAAGAGTCAGCACACCCAAGATAAATGCACTTAAAACCAGTTCTAGCATCTTAGATGAGTCAAAAACTATCAAGTTCCAATTGCTTGGTAAAGGTAGCATTAAGCAAATAAAGCTCAACACCAACATGGTAGCGAAGTTAATTAAGGTAAAAGTCACAGGATGCAGTTTGCTAGCACATACCCGTGTCAGAATTATGTAGGCAGCAAAAGCTACGCCCGAAAGAATGGCGGTGCTGCTTCCCATAGAACTATTACCCATACTGGTGTTGGGAGAACCTCCTAAAACCAACAATTCGCCACAGCAAATGGCGGCGATCGCAGCGAAGCGGAATGTGGTGGGGCGATCGCGGAACAGAAACCACGACAATAGCCCACTAACCATTGGATAGATAAAGAACAGTGCGATCGCCATTCCAGTTGTAACTTGAGCGATCGCAATGTAGATTAGCACCTGAGACAAAAACAAAAAGCACCCACTCACAACTGACAACAGCAAAATCCGCTTGGTAGCTGTATTAGCAGCTGTGGGATTTCCTCGCACTGAAGCAGCCAAGTTTTCTAAGTCTTGCCATAGTGTTGGATGCAATATGGGAGACAGCAGTACCATCAGTGGCACTACTACCATAAACCGGAGCGTCAAAATTAACAGAGTATTGCCTAAAGTCGGCGGTAGCAAGCGTTCTACATCTAATACTCCAAAAATCTGGGAACCTTCATGGAAAATTACTTTGATGGCTATGTTGTAAAGCGACGATATCACTGCCGATAAGACAATCAACAATAAACCGATTTGCAACTGCGAAAAGCTGGAAGAATTAGGCGATCGCGATTCTGGGGGTTTTGCTTCCGGCTGCGGCTCTAGCGCAGTAGAAGGTGGTGATTTGGGTTTGCTCTGCGAAACCCTGCGGATAACAGAAGTCGGTTCAGCAGCATTTCTCCGTCGTAAAGGTTGAGGTTGTATTACTTCCGGCTGTGGCACAGATCCAATAGGAGGCTCTGATATGGTTTCGCTTTCTGACAAATCCTTATTGAGGACAGAAATGGGTTCAGCAGCGTTTTCCTTTGGTGGAGGAACAACACCAGTAGCCTCTGATGTTGTTTCTCTTTCCGACAAGTCTTTGCTGGGGACAGAAACCGGGTTCGCGGTGTTTTCCTTAACAATGGGAGGCTCTGATGTTGTTTCTCTTTCCAACAAGTCTTTGATAGAGACAGAAATCGGGTTCGCGGCATTTTCTCTAACAACGGGAGGTTCTAATGTTGTTTCCCTTTCCGACAAGTCTTTGATGGGAACAGAAATTGGGTTAGTGGCGTTTTCTCTAACAACGGGAGGCTCTGATGTTGTTTCTCTTTCTAAAAATTGATTAGGGATCGGGGAAATTGGCTCAGGGGAATTTCTTACCACTTCCCCAAAGGGCTGCGGGGATGTCTCAAAAGAACTGTTTTTTTCTGGCTGAGTAAACTGTAAAACAGTAGGTGTAACTGCTGCTGGTTTGCGTGAAGTTTCTTCTATAGTTTTTTCTAGTTCTCCATGCAGGCGGTTAACAAACTCCGCCAAAATCGTTTCCCCTTGCTGCTGCTGGCTATACATCCGTGACAACTGTTGGGAAAGATTACTTTGATAGTTTTTTAGCTCCTGTTGTAGCGAGTTAAAAGTAACAGTAACGGTGTCATCCAGGCTGTCAAACATGTGTTCGACTTTTTCATTGATTTCACCTACTACATTTACTACGTTGCTGCTCACTTCAGCGGACTTTAGCGCAGCTTGTTCGTAAGACTTACCCTCTATGCTTTGGTTAGCTAAAGTTGCCAGAGAGGATTGCAGTTGTGAAGATATATGCTTTGCCAGAACTTCTGCTAGTTGACGGATTAAGACTTGTTGCTCAGTGATTTGGCGCACTTGTTGTAAATGCTCTTTTTCCTCTACCAAGCTTTGAATCTCATCAGATAACCGATTTTTTTCTGACTGAAGCCGCTTTACGTCTTCCTGCAATGCTCTGAGGACATTCTGTTGAAGATTTTCTAAGTCTTCAACTACAGCCCAAAGAGCATTTTCTGCTGCTCTAGATAGCTCGCCTCTGACTCTTGGGTTTTCTGGTTGCTTCTCGAATCGCCCCATTAGCTTCTAACCTCTAACACCTTGACGATAAAGCTGCTTCCGGTACGCTTTATTGGCGCTCATCCTAATTTCCTGTATTTTGTCAGATAAATTAAAAATTTTAACAGCACTTCCGCATTTCAACGTAATTCTGTCATACTGAACACAACTTGGCAAAGCATCAAATTGCCCTACTGCTTAATACGCTGTGTTTTTTTCAGCATTGAGATAAGTATTTAGCCATTCGATTTTGGACTTTCCTGCGGAACGCTACGCAAACAACTTCCCTCAATCGAACGACTTTGGATTGTCGGTATGGCTGTAAGTAGCTTGAAATTACACCTTTTTGGTTTTCGATCGGTTTAGTTTACATTAATTATTTGCCAATGAGATTTTTACTTTATAAATCTCACTTCAAATAAATACTTATTGTTTTTTTACCATGCAGATGCGTGGCTTAGGCGGAAAGTTGTAAATTTCTGTGGAATGTAACTTGTGTGACAGTTTATATCTCTAAATGGAGATTAAAGTATCTTTCTGTGGAAATTCAAAGTTACGCTATCCCCTGCACAACATTCTAATAGAATTAGCAGCAGTTCTGCAAAAACACGCTTTTTTGGCGTTGTTGCAGTCTAGGTTGTACTTTGAGTAGATTTAGCAGGCAAAAAACTTAGAAAAATATTAATAATTCTTAGCGGAATAAAATTTGGGCGATGCTAAAGATGGCAGCGCTAAGTAAAGCACTCACAGGGATTGTAATTAGCCATGCGGCGGCAATGCCTTTTAGTGTTTGAAACTTTATCGACTTGATATTTTGCACTAGTCCAATACCAACTACACCGCCGACGAGAGCATGGGAAGTGGAGACTGGTAAACCTAGCCGGGAGGCGATGAGGATGGTGGTAGCAGTAGCAAGTTCTGCACAAAATCCACTACTAGGTTCCAAGGCAATAATGTTTTCGCCAATAGTGGCGATGACTTTTTTACCCCAGACAGCTAAACCACCAACAATACCAGCACCACCAAGGATTAAAATCCAAAGGGGGATAGTTATACCATCTATAGGTACGCTACCAGTGCGATTGATGTGAACGATCGCAGCTAAAGGAGCGATCGCATTTCCCACATCATTAGAACCATGAGCAAAAGCTACAAAGCAAGCACTCAGCAGTTGGAATCGGGCGAATAATCTTTCTACGGGATTGAGGAGTGGGGACTGGAGACTGGGGATTGGGGATTGGGTAGGCTTTTTTGTTTTTCCCAAATCTTCTAATTGTCGCCAACTAATGATTGTGAGTCCAACTGCTGCTACTGCACCCATTAACAGTGGGATGTCGTAAGCAGGGATCGTAAAACCAACTTGCTCAATCACAAAATTGGTTAGCGGTTCAGTTAGCGATGGTAATACAATTACGCCGAATACACCTAGCAGCGCAGTACTCAACCAGGGAATCCATTCTTGTAACTGCACTACTTGATTGGGTTGATCCAAAATCCAGTGCTTGATTAGACTATAAAATAAAGCAGCGATCGCACCACTAATTAACGGCGTTAAAACCCAGCCAATGCTAATTAAGCCAATTGACGGCCAATCAATTGCACCTACTCCCAAAGCTACCCAACTAAATCCAGCGATCGCACCAACAACGGCATGAGAAGATGAGACTGGTAAACCTCGTGATGTGGCAATTTGCAACCACACACCAGAAGAAATTAGTACCGTTACCATCCCAATAACGAATATTTGGGGTGTCGCTGCGAATAAAGCGGGATTGGCAATTTTCGTGGCGAGAGTTTCCGTAACCTCATGCCCAAACAATACAGCACCCGTAAACTCTAATACCCCAGCAATAATTAATGCCTGTTTTAAGGTTACAGCTTTGGAACCGACGGAGGTTCCCATCGCGTTAGCAACATCGTTTGCTCCCAGATTCCAAGCGACGTAGAAAGCTAGTAGAGCGACCAAAAGTAGGGTAATCAGCATTTTGTTTGCACTAATGGGAAGATAACGAAACAAGACACAGGACGTGGGGAATAATTTCCATGCATCCCCATGTCTAAGTTATTTTACGGATAAATTAGGATTTTGTAAGTATCCGGTGTGGGTGCGATCGCTTGCTCGACAGCTGTTGATAAATCTTTTAATGGATAGCGATCGCTTATCAATGCTTGCACGTCAATTCGCTGATTAAATACAATATCAGCTGATAAATTCTGAAGCCGATAAGATGAGCTATAACTACCGATTAAGTCAACTTCCCGACGGTAGAGGATATTTGGGTTAATGGGAATTTCCACCTCATCGGGGAATTCGGCGAAAAATAAGATTTTACCGCCTTTGCGGGTACAATCAAGTGCTTGAAAGAAAGCTTTCTCACTCGGAACAGCTAGCAGGGTGACATCAACACCAAGTCCGCCGGTTAGGGCATGGATTTTTGCTGGTAAATCCGCATCACGGGCATCAAAAGCCGCTTCTGCACCGACACTCAAAGCTTTTTCAATTCTAGAGGGTAGTAAATCGGTAGCGATCGCTTTTGCTCCAAAATACTTTACCAACATGATAAACATTAACCCAATCGGCCCAGCACCAGTAACTAATACAGTTTGTCCTGGGGCAATTTGAGCTTTTTTCACAGCTTTCAAGCAGCAGTTAGTTGGTTCTACAAAACTCGCTTCTTCAAAACTGATGTTATCCGGGATGGGAATCAACCCACCGTTTTCCACAATATGTCCTGGAACTTTGACATAATCAGCAAAACCGCCGCCACTGGCGTTAAAGCCTGCGGTTGTGGAGATGTTTTTGTAGACATCGCACATAGAGAAATTATCATTTAGACAGTAGGCGCAACGCATACAAGGGATGTGGTGCATCACTGCTACCCGTTGTCCAACTTGCCAACCTTTGACATTATTACCTAACGCTGCGATCGTGCCGGCAGTTTCATGTCCAAAAATGCGCGGCGGTTCGTATAGTGGATAACGAATTTTCTTAATATCTGACTGACACAACCCCACAACCCGCACCTGTACCAGCACTTCATCTGGTTCTAGGCTTGGAACTGGGATATCTTCGTAAGACAGTTGATTAACGCCTCTAAATACCTGTGCTTTCACGTTGGTTTTTCCCCGCTCAACGATACTAGATGTAACATTAGTGGTCAACGTTAAGCTATCAGATTTGTGATTTATGTGTCTAAACTTGTTGTAGTTCTGTTTCTAAACTTTGTTCAAATATTTGGAATGCTTTGATATCTGCCGATGAGAGGCTAGAAAAACCGGAGAAACTACGGTTGCTATCCAAGCGGCGCGACAATACCACTTCTTCTCAGATACAAGGTATAAGGATGTGTTGCGGCTTCCGTAACGCTGTATTATTTTTGAATATTTTCTCAAGATTTTCTCCGAGACGCTAGCAATGACTATTCGCCATGCGACTGAAACTGACTTGCCTGCAATTGTGGCAATTTATAATGCTGCAATTCCTAGCCGCATAGCAACTGCTGATTTAGAGCCAATATCTGTGGAAAGTCGCCTTCTTTGGTTTAAGGCGCGATCGCCTTCACAACGCCCGCTTTGGGTTATCGAAGTAGAGGGAGTAATTGCTGGATGGCTTAGTTTTCAATCCTTTTATGGGCGGCCCGCCTATAATACGACTGCCGAAATTAGTATTTATATAGCTCCTCACTTTCATCGGTGTGGTTTGGGACGACAACTATTAGCACAAGCTATTAGCGAAAGCCCTAGTTTGGGTTTAAATACCCTACTATGCTTCATTTTTGCCCACAATCAGCCCAGTTTAAAACTTTTTGAAACATTTGGTTTTCAACATTGGGGACATTTACCTAAAGTTGCCGAAATTGACAGCATTGAATGCGATTTAGTCATCATGGGACTCCGAATTATTGACATTTCCACAGATTAAAGCCGTGGGAATGCAAGATTTTAGTGAATGGCAAAACTCGCAGTCGAATTTGATGTGCGATCGGCATATTGGTTTAATTCAATTCCCATTTTAGATGCATCCTATAGATTAAAAATATGTGATTTATTTTACGCAAAAAAAGGGAGTAACAGCAATGAGTACTCCCTTCTTATTAACTCCTGAGATAGCTACTAAGCGGCGTATCGATCTACAAAACTTTGAAGCCCTGATTTATAACCAGCCCCGACAGCTTGAAATCTCCATTCCCCATCTTTTCGATAAAGCTTACCAAATTCAATTGCAGTTTCTGCGGAAGCATCTTCATCTAATTCATACTTAGCAATTTGTTTTTCTGTGGTGTTGTCATAAATTCTAATAAACGAGTTTCTTACTTGTCCAAAGTTTTGCTTTCTTTGCTCTGCTTCATGTATGGTGACGACAAAAACTATTTCTTGAACCGAAGCATCAACTTTGCTCAAATCAACTTGAATTGTCTCATCGTCTCCTATACCCTCTCCTGTTCTACTATCTCCCTCATGTTTTACAGAACCATCTGGTGATTGTGAGTTATTATAGAATACAAAGTATTTTTCATTAGGAATTTTTCCGTTAGCACCTAACATAAATATAGAAGCATCAAGGTCAAACACTGTACCTGTATCTGTAACGTTGACATCCCATCCTAAACCAATTCCAGCATTATTCAAACTTGGTGCTTCTTTTGAAAGATTAATTCTTTCGCCTTTGCTTAGGTTAATTGACATAATGACTCCCTATTTTTACAAAACGAATTTTATGCAGAGTGTTATTGAGTTGAGTAACTTAATAAGTAGTTAGGCATAGACTTTCATAAGTCCTTGTAAACCATTAACATTAATGCCGTTACCAATAGCTGCCATTTTCCACTCGTTATTGTGATTGTAAATTTCAGCCATAATCATCCCGGTCATTCCTTTGTATTCAGACCCAGATAAATTATACTTAGCAACCTCTTGATTGTTAGATGTATTGACCAGTCGCACAAAGGCATTTTGTACCTGTGCAAATTCTTGTTTACGAGCAATACAGTCGTAAATGTTAACCGTAAAAACTAGTTTGACAATCTCTTTTGGTAGTCGAGTTAAATCTACAATAATCTGCTCGTCATCACCTGCTCCTGCACCCGTGAGATTATCACCCAAATGGGTAATAGCCCCTGATTTGTGTGATAAGTTTGCAAAGTAAATAACATTATCTGTATCTGTTATCTTTCCTTTTTGATCTAAACAGATTACAGAAGCATCTAAGTCACAGTCTTGAGTATTACCGAAAACACCAAAAAAACCGCCACCAGAACGTTTTCCTATATCCCAGCCTAGTCCACAAATCAGCTTTTTTAGCCCAGGAGCTTCTTTAGAAAGTGAGATATGCTGCCCTTTTTCTAGGTTGATTCCCATGTGATTATTTTTAATGTATTCAAATTGCTAATATTTTCAGGCATTTGATTTGGTAGCTGTTTGTATCAGCACTCATTCCGACTTCTTCTAGCTTTTGAATTTTGTTCATATTCACTACTTCTGGTGCAGCTAAGTTGGTATAAACAATCATGACGCATTAAAGCAATTAATACCCAACTAAGCTAGTAGCAATTTTGCTCGTGTAATCCCAGCTTTACATCAGAGTTAACTAATGAATTTATCTATTTCAATTTGAGTAATAACACGCCACATAATTGAAGGCAGATGATATTTGTTATGCGCTCTATCGTAGTCACCTTTAAAAAGCACTGTAATCAGGAAAAACACGTAATCTCAAAAAATCTGGTATTTGTGCCATATATTTTTTGTTAGTAGTACTGATATAATTGTCGTTATAAAGCAGACTGCAACTGTGCTAAACTATTGAACATTATGAGTAGGCAAATTTAGAGACGCAAAATTTTGCATCTCTAAACACTTCTTAACAACGCCGCAATTGCGTTAATAACACAACAATCTCATCAATAGCTTGGCGCACAACAGTAGCAGGTTGCTCTGATTGATTCACAATAATACTAAAAACTAACGGCTCATATTTAGGCGCATTCATATATCCTGATAGAGAAACAACACCCGTTAACGTACCTGTTTTTGCTTGCACAATCCCCTCAGCAGATGTGTTTTCAAAACGGTTTTTCAAGGTTCCACTTTTACCCGCCATAGGTAAAGATGCACGATATACATATCCTGCTGGTGTTCTTGCCATTCCTCGCAAAGTTTGTACAAAAGCTTCTGGTGTCACTAAGTCCCGACGTGATAAACCCGAACCATCTACTAAGATATAATTTGTTGGATCAACTCCCAACCGAGTTAAATTTGCTTTGACAACTTCTAAACCGACATCAGCGCTAGTCTTAGTTTTGACTCTGGGTTTTTCCCCAGCTAATGCTCTTAGTAGTGCCTCAGCATAAAGATTATTACTATTCTGAAGAGTTTCCATTAATAATTCAGATAAAGGTGGCGAGTCTACAAATGCTATTTCCTCTTGATGAACGCCACCAGTTACGACTAATGTTTGCCCCAAAGCAATTTTTTCTGTTGCCAAAGCAGCACGGAAGCGCCGTAAGAAGTAATAATTAGGGTCAACTACAGGCAAATCTATTAAAGACGGTTCAGAATTTGTTGTTAGTTGTCCTTGAATTCGTAATGCTGTTCCTGATAATTCACGGGTAACGTTGACGTAGGTTGATTGATTTTGTGCAACTGTTACTGACTGATTAATTGTCCGCCACTGTTTTGCCTCACCAGGATCGATCCACACCACTTGTAAAGATTTACCTACAGCCTGCGGTACAAGTTTTAAACTAAAAATATTTTGATTTAGAATAAAGCTACTGACTGGTGCGCCATAGTCTGACTGCACATCTTCCCATTGCCAGGTGGGGTTAACAATATCACCTTGAATATAACTATCATCAGCTATCAATCGCTGAATTTGAGTAATACCCTTCTGTTTTAGCTGCTGTGCTAATGTTTGCAGTTGAGTATCACTTAAACTGGGATCTCCCCTACCAACAACACGTAAAACACCATTGCCATTTTGATAAATAGAGGTGCGAATCCGAAAATTAGCACCCAATTCTTGCAATGCAGCTGCTGTTGTCAGCAACTTGAGGTTAGATGCGGGAATAAAATATTTCTGAGCATCCCGACTATAAAGAGTTGACCCCGTTGACAGAGGTTGTACCAAAATTCCCCAGCGCACCCGACTAAATAAAGGACGATTGATTACAGCATCTATAGCTGTTCCCAATTGGGTAGAGCAAATTGATTTTGTGGTAGTTGTTGGTGCAACTGGGGTTTGTGCTTTAGCTGCTGGCTGGGTAACACCAATTTGAGTACCCAGGAACAGCAGCATTAAGCCAAAAGAAATTTTTCTAGTCATCACATAGTTAGTAAAACTACTTGATGATAATACCTTTGTGTGGCATCTTTTTAACGTCAGTTCGACCAGAGGAAATCTTATTCCTCTTCGTCTTCCTCTTCTTCCTCTTCTTCTTCCCCGAACACTCCGTCTATAAGTTCTTGTGCCCGCTCGTCTGAAATCTTTAAGGCTTCCTGAAGCTCAGAGATATAATCTTGCTCACTTTCAGGTACTTCTTCGTCAATCCCCACCACTAAGATAGCTGCGATGTATGCAGCTTCCCGATAACCTCTATTGGGCAAGGATTCGATGGACTGAGCGATTAAATCTTCTGGTTCTTCTTCTTCAATCAAATTGACAACTTTTTCGGTCAATTCTTCAAAGTCTTCGTCAGAGTAATCTTCAAATAAGTCAACCCGACTGAGAAATTCACTTAAAGCATATTCTTCTGTTGAAGAAATGCCTTCACCGTCAGCAGCGGCGGAAAACAGTCCAATAATTGCGATCGCAACTTCTGGTTCCAGAGCAACTGAACTAACACTACGTCCTTTGGGCAATTTGCGTTGAGACATAATTATCCTGTAAAAGTTACGTGATATTTCAGGAAGTAATACCTTGCGGTTTCTGATGCTTCCTAAAATTTAGGATTCCCAAAAGAATGCAGAAAAATACATTGATATGAATATTTCTTCATGAAAAATACGCAGAGAGATATCCCTCTGCGTATAAAAACAGTTTAATTATCAAAAAGTGTTACAGCTTTGTCCCACACTCAGCACAGAAGTTGTGGGTAGGAGCATTTTTGGCGTTGCAGTTGCTACAATACACTGGCTCTGCTGCTGCTTTCGGCACTTGCTTCTGCAAGCCGACCATTTGAGCGTTGCTCTTACCAGGGACTACCATTGGATAGCAGTTTTCGTCTCTGGTGACGTGGACATTTAAGATAACTGGCCCTTTATGTGCCAGCATTTCGGCGATCGCATCTTTTAATTGACTGCGATCGCTAATTATCATACCCTTAATGCCATAGGCTTTTGCCAATAACTCTACGTCTGGCATCCCTACTTCCATATTTGAGCATGAATAACGCTCACCATAAAAGGCTTGCTGCCACTGGCGTACCATCCCTTGCCAGCCGTTATTGATAATTATTGTCTTGACATTTATCCCATACTGTGCAAGGGTTCCTAATTCCTGCAAACACATTTGGAAACTGGCATCGCCACTGATACAAATCACTTCTTCATCAGGAAACGCTACTTTAGCACCCATTGCCGCAGGTAAGCCAAAACCCATTGTCCCCAGACCAGCGCTAGAAATCCAGCGCCTTGGTCCGTTCTTGAGGAATTGGGCTGCCCACATTTGATGTTGTCCGACATCTGTAGTGTAGAAAGCGTGGGGTGCTTGGCTACTGACTTCTACAATTACTTCTTGGGGCGAAATGCTGTCGGGATGGTGCGGCACTATTAGAGGATATTCTTCGCGCCAACGATTTACTAAATTTAACCACTCTTGGTTTTGATTAGGTGTGGCTTTAACGCCTGTTTCTTTGCAGCGACGCAACAAGTCTACTAATACGTTCCGCACATCGCCGACGATGGGCACTTCGGGAACGCGGTTTTTGCCGACTTCTGCCGGATCGATGTCGATGTGAATTACTTTAGCGCGGGAGGCGAATTCGTCTAACTTGCCTGTAACGCGATCGTCAAATCTAGCGCCGACGCAAATTAACAAGTCACAATCACTAACGGCGAAGTTAGCGTAAGCAGTGCCGTGCATCCCCAACATTCCCAAAGCTAAGGGATGATGTTCGTCAAATGCACCGATCCCCATTAAGGTTGTGGTGACAGGGATGTTGAATAATTCAGCTAGTTCTTTAATTTCTTCATGGGCACCAGATGCGATCGCGCCACCACCAACATATAGTAGAGGACGGCGACTTTCAGCAATCAACTGAATCGCGGCATTAATTTGCCGGGGATTTCCCTTCACCGTGGGACGATAACCGCGTAATTTGACTGAACCTGGTTTTACAGGTACATAGTCAAATTCTTCTAAAGCTACATCCTTGGGGACATCAATCAAAACTGGCCCCGGTCGCCCAGTACTAGCGATGTGGAATGCTTCGGCGACAATTCGCGCCATATCTTTGGGGTCACGCACTACATAAGAGTGCTTGACGATGGGTAGTGTAATCCCGTAAATATCGGTTTCCTGAAAGGCATCTGTCCCAATGGATGGACGCGCTACCTGCCCTGTAACCACAATCATCGGGATTGAATCCATGTAGGCGGTGGCGATTCCTGTCACCAAGTTAGTTGCTCCTGGGCCAGAAGTACCAAAGCATACTCCTACCTTCCCGGTAGCACGGGCGTAACCGTCTGCGGCATGGGCTGCGCCTTGTTCGTGTCTCACAAGAATGTGCTTAATAGCACCAGTTGCTTCCACCTTATACAGGTCGTCGTAAATTGGGAGAATTGCCCCACCAGGATAACCAAAAATGTAATCAACGCCGTGGCGATGAAGGCTGTCAAGCAGGGCAAAACCGCCAGATGCACGTTTGGGCTGGACTGGCGGGTTATAAGGACGAGACTGTTTGTGATTCTCAGTTTGTGGGAGACTAATTGGGGAGAGCGATTCTCCTGCGGAGACACTTTGTGAACGCACGGTCAAACCTCAGACTATAGCTAAAGTTAATGCTGAATTTCTGTAGTTAAGATTTCATTTTAATTGAAAACTTCAATCAAAATCTGATTAATTTTTATATTGAATATAAATCTAGATTATTAGCCTACATTAGTTAAAGTACGTCTTGCAAGACATTGCGGGTATTTCTCCAAGTCCAAACACCGACAACTGCAACCACGAGACTCATTGCGATCAGGACAATTCGCAAGCCAAACTCTTGATTTAACCAGCCTGTAATTGCCAGTGGTGCAGAAAGAGCGATGTTAACGGCATGATTTTGAAAGCCAAAGACCTTACCATGCATAATTGGTGGAGTCTGCTGTTGAATTAGAGTTTGCATTGGTACACCAATTAGGGAACCACTCACACCCAATAAGACACAAAATCCGATTGCTATTCCTTGACTATTGGTAAAGGGAACCAAAGCCAAAATCAGCGCCATACCCAAAAAGCCCATCAAAGGTAAAGGTTTGTGATGTGTTTTATCGCCCAAATGACCCAAAATGGCTGCACCAATGACTATACCGATTCCAACTGCGGCAATAAAGCGTCCAGATTGTTTGCCTTGTAAACCAAACTTTTCTGCCAAGGGAAGCGCAAGTACCATTAAAGCTGCAAAGACGCAGTATAAAACTGTAGTTTGCAACATGGCATTTAATACCAAACGGTTTTTCTTCAGGTAGCGTAAGCCTTCTTTAAAGTCAGCCCAAAGATCGATGCGATCGCCTTGAGCTTCACTAGCTGATTTTTTTTCCCGAAAGTGAATCGGGAGCATAATTACAGCCGAGAATAGGTATAACAACGCCACTACTAACTCTGGGCCATACTCTTTAGCTATACCAGTTTCAGCCAAACTCAGCAGCGGATCTCCTAACAAAAAACCGACAATTAAAGCACCCATCATTGTGCTAGTAAACAGCGCATTGGCTGCTATTAAACCCTCTCGCCGCACGAGTAAAGGAATTGCAGCTTGTTCGGCTGGGGCAAAAAATTGGGTAATGGTAGAAACCCCAAAGGTAATGAGAAGAAGTATATGGAAATTCCTTGGTAAAAAGGCAAGTCCGATGACTAATAATCCGCGTAAGATATCAGAGCCTACCATGATTAGCTTTTTTGGTATGCGATCGACAAATACACCTCCTGCTGAACCAAATAAAACGGCTGGTATAGTAAACGCCACCATCAAAATCGGGTACATCGATTCTTTTCCTACTCCCAAAGGAGGAAGGTAGATACTGTTTTTGTCTACTACCAAATCGACCAACATTAAAAAGAAGACTTTATCTGCTAACTGGGACACTAGTTGCCCAATCCACAGAAGCATAAAACCACGGTTTTTTAGCAGTGCGCCAAACCCGTTATTAACAGCAGCCGGTTCAGTTGGAAACATTTAGATACTTTCTTTGGGTAGATGGGGCATTGGGCATTGGGCATTGGGCATTGGGCATGGGCCATTGGGTATAGTTTTTATTGACTGTCCCCTGTACGCTGTCACCTGTAACCTCTTCCCTTCCACACTCCTAACTCCTAACTCATAATTCTATTGTCCGGACTAATTTACTTCATAGCGCTTTAACAGCATAAGCAAAAACTCAGCAGCTGTCAGATAACCTTTGGGTGGAGAAATTTCAATTAATGAATCTACCCACCAGCCTTGTACACTTTGGAGGGTAGATGCAGAACGGCTTTTTGTCAGACATTGCCACATAAATAAATGATCGACTGCTGGTTGAGCATAAAAGTTATTCTGCCCACTACCCAGCAAACTAGAACTCCAATGAGTAAAATAATCATGACTCATGCGATGAATTGGGAAATTACCCTGTAGTGGTACTCCCCATCCATCTATAGCAATAAATGCTTTGACAGAACCACCCAAGAGTTGCCACAAATGTGCTGCCCCGATCGCTCCAACTACGCCAGCGCTAAAGCTAATAAATATAATTGGCGATTTTAGAGAGTTGATCGAGCAATACCTGCGGTGAGCTACGCTAACGCGCAAGAACTGGAAAATGTGCAAAGCTGATAAAACTAAAACATCTTTACCTGGATAAATCAGTATATTTGCTGAGTTGTAGGCGCTCGCGCCATCAGCAACCATATCTAATAATCCAACTTTAAAGCTTTCAGTTAATTCTGGCTCATGAATTCCAGGGCAAATAATTATACTTATCTCTCTATTCTGAAAATTGCTCATTTGAAGATAAATTTTTGTACCTGAAAATTTAGATCCCCGACTTCTTTAAGAAGTCGGGGATCTGCACACCGCGACTTCTTCCAAATCAGACAGGATTGCTATCTATAAATATAGCCTTATTTTTACTGATAAATTATAGCTACTTCACATATTTTTCCGAAAGAATACTATTTAAAAAAAATCTTAATCTCAGCTATAAATAGTATTGGATTATTTTTATTATTCAGATGAGTATTTTTATAATTAGTTTTATATTGTTATTATTAACATTTTATCTCGCTTCCTACAATAATTTGATTTATAAAAAGAATCAAGTTAATAATGCATTTTCTGCTGTTGATGTAATTCTACAAAAAAGAAGCGATTTAATACCCAGACTTGTTACATTAGCTCAAATATATATGCAATTTGAGCAAAAAACATTGACAGAAATTAGTAGGCTTAGAAGTACAGTAACTTCAAAAAATTTAAGTGAGAATAGCCGAGTTACTCTAGAAGACCAAATATCGAGAATGCTAATTAGAATTATAGTAGCAGTAGAAGCATATCCCGAATTAAAAACAAACGACCATTTTATCCAATTACAATATTCATTGAATGAAGTAGAAGAACAACTTTCCGCCGCTAGAAGATTTTATAACTCTGCCGTAACTGAATATAACAATGCTGTAGAAATGTTCCCGACAAACATTATAGCTTCGTGGATGAAATATCAATTAAAATTGCAGTTTAAAGCTAATCCACAAGCCAAAAATAATGTAAATATTCAAATAAATTCTAAGTAATTTTTAATTTTAGAGAAATATGTCAAAATTTAATTCCGCACACAATCAAGAATTATTAAACGCAATAGTTAAATTATTAGAACATAACAATTATAATCTAGCACTTCAGGCATTGGAGAAGTTTTTCCAAAATAATTCCGAATCCAATACAAAAGAATATTTCTATGCACGAGTATTGCTTTTAGACGCATATCTCTATAATGGACACTTAGACAAGGCAATTAGTCTATGCCAAGAATTGAGCAACAGTAAACATCAAACAACTCAGATATTAGCACAGTACTATCTTGCCGAAATATTTCCAAAAGCTAAACCTACAGAAAAAAAATCATCACTAAATTCAAATAAAAATTTACTCACCCTTGCACAAGCGACTGAACTTATTCATACTGGTTATGAAGCTCTTATTAAAAAACGTTATAAAGAAGCAATTCGAGCATTGAAGATTTGTTGTCAAGCTGCTTCTCCAGCTACAAAAGAATATTTAAAAGCACACAAATTACTGATAAAAGCATATCAAGAGAATGGGCAAATTAATCAGGCGATCGCTCTTTGTCAGCAACTCCTGGTTAATGAAGACAAAGCAACTAGAAAATGGGCAAGACAACTTTTATTTACAGACCTATTTATAGATAATATTGATGTATCTGCAACGGCACAAAACCCCAGCAAATTAGAAGTTAAGCTACAAACACCAAGCGAAACCTTACCAGAAGAACCGGAACCACCTATTGAAAAGTTTACCCCAAAAACATTAAAGGAATTCAAAATATTTTGTCAAAAAAATCTATTAAGCGAATTAAAAGTATTTGAATTTCGTAGAAAACAAGCTTTATTATCTATTATTACTCTTCATCTGCTTTTTTTATCTTTTTTAATTATAACGTTCAAGCTTCTCTCCATGATATCTTTTGATATCAACGATTATATTTATATTGAAGAACCTTCATTATTTGAAAATCACTCCACACCAATAGCCGTAGTATTTATATGTAAAATTATAATTTTTCTTTTTTCATCTTTCAGTTATTTATTGTGCTTTTTATTGCTTTTTTGGATTTGGATATTTTTTTATTCGACAATTCTTCAAGGCTTTTCCGCAGCTTTTACATACAAAATATCTGAGAAGATATTTACTTTCGTAAATAAAAATAAGAATTTAAAATATCTTACTTCTTGTTCAAAAGAAGATAGTGAAAATACTATCAATTGTTTTCAACACAGTCAACTATTTAAAGGACTTATCAACCCAAATAATATTGAACATGATGTTTATGTTTATGGTAAAATCAATGGTATTGATATCTGTTTCTCAAATATTCGTGCAGAATTAGAATTAAAACATGATTGGACTAATTTTTTAGATATTATCTTTTTTATAGTTCGGAGATATGAAACAATAATTCAATCCAATATAGTTTATCTGTTTATATTTTCAATTTTACGTGTCCTATCGTTGTTAATCTTTGTTTTACCATTTACGTTTAGCGCTTTAATTTTCAGAATAATCAAAATAATTCCATATATAATTAATCATATTTTGCGCGGTAAAAATATTGAATATAAAAAATTTGAATCTGAAGTTTTAAAAAATCAATTTACCCGAACAAGTTTAATCTTTAAAGGATTATTTTTTAAAGCTAAATTTAACAAGAATCTGCGGACTGTTACAATTGTTCAACCAAAAGCTATCAACGCTAATATTCATGCTCTTAATCATGCTAAGAAACAGGTAATTAAATTAGAAGACCCAGAATTTGCTAAACTTTTTACTGTTTATGGTGATGACCAAATAGAAGCACGTTATGTTTTATCTACTAATTTAATGGATAAAATAGTCAACTTTCGCAAAAAAACCAATAGAAATATTTATATTTCCTTTGTTGATGACATGATATACATAGCCATTGAAGAAGCAGTAGAAAATAATATACTTGAACCTAATCTATATAAAAGCGTGTTAAGCTTTGCGCCTTTAAGAGAATATTTTGAAACTCTCAACTTGTAGTTGTTCACTCTCCCCCATCAAAAAAGGATCAAGAGAGAACGGGGATGGGGGGATGTTTTATACCTTTACGAGC